>VGIH01000001.1 GCA_016867965.1 Betaproteobacteria bacterium
ATTATAGGGTGCAAGCGCTTAGATACCAAATAAATGATAGACGGCCATTCCTAAATACTAAGGTCAAGGCTTTGGTATGAGCGACTCAAGCGCAATCGTTTGGCATGCGTTGCGGGGTAAGCCCATCGCATTCCCCGAGAGTTTGCCAGTCTCTTCCCAGCGTGAAGTGATCGCTAAAGCCTTACTAGAAAGCCCTGTGATCATTGTTTGTGGGGAAACGGGTTCGGGTAAAACAACCCAGCTCCCCAAAATTTGTTTAGCCTTGGGCCGCGGCAAAATCAACCAAGGTGGACTCATTGGCCATACACAGCCTCGTCGTATTGCCGCCACAAGTACCGCTAAACGAATTGCGCAAGAGCTGGGCACTCCCATCGGCGAGGATGTGGGTTATCAAGTCCGCTTTGCTGATCACACCAGTAACCAAGCGTCGATCAAATTGATGACCGATGGGATTTTGTTGGCTGAGACCCAGGCTGACCCACTTCTGAAAAAATACGACACCATCATCATTGATGAGGCCCATGAGCGCAGCCTGAATATTGATTTCTTACTGGGGTATCTCAAACAGCTGATCGCTAAGCGACCTGATCTTAGGCTCATCATTACCTCAGCAACAATCGATGCGCAACGCTTTGCCAATCATTTTGCAAGCCATGGTCAAGCTGCTCCAGTGATTGAGGTGAGTGGTCGACTCTTCCCGGTGGAGCAACGTTATGCGCCATTGCAAGTTGATGGTCAGAAAGAGTCACTAGAAATTCCTGAGGCGGTTTGCAAAGCAATTGGTGAAGTGTGGCGAGAGGGTGCTGCTGGGGCTGGCGATGTCTTAGTGTTCTTACCGGGCGAGCGGGAGATTCGGGAGTGTGCCGAGGCATTGCGCAAAGACCCATTGTTGCAACAGCGTTTTCATCCGGAGATCTTGAGTTTGTTTGCACGGCAAGCCGTGAGTGAGCAAGAGCGAGTATTCCAGACAGGGAGTGGTCGCCGAATTGTGTTGGCAACGAATGTGGCTGAGACCTCGTTGACCGTGCCGAACATTCGGTATGTGATTGATTCAGGATTGGCGCGGGTCAAACGTTACTCGTATCGCAACAAGGTTGAGCAACTTCAAGTGGAGCCGATTTCTCAAGCCGCGGCTAACCAGCGGGCTGGCCGATGCGGTCGTGTAGCCGACGGTATTTGTATTCGCCTCTACAGTGAGGCAGATTATCAAGGACGTCCTGCATATACCGATCCAGAAATCTTGCGCAGCTCTCTGGCCGCCGTGATTCTGCGCATGGCTGCTTTGCGCCTACCGAACATCGCACAATTTCCCTTTATTGATAAACCCTTGGGTCGAGCAATTGTCGACGGCATGCAGCTTTTAGAGGAGCTGGGTGCGATTGAGAGCACCACCAAGCCTGATTTACACGGGCAACATCGGGTTCAACTGAGTGCAATAGGGAAGGCACTAGTTGAGCTGCCCTTAGATCCTCGAATTGGACGTATCTTGTTAGCTGCGCGTGAGCAGCAGGCACTCAAAGAGCTCACCATTATTGCTTCTGCCATGGCCTGCCAGGATCCGCGTGAACGACCCATGGAATTTGCGAGTGCGGCTGATCAAGCTCACTTGCAATTTGCGGATGAGCGCTCTGAGTTTTTGTCATTCGTGAAGTTGTGGAACTGGTATCAAGAGGCTCTTAAACATAAACAAAGTAATCGACAGCTTGAGAATCAGTGCCGCAGTCTTTTTCTCTCACCAAGGCGACTTCGTGAGTGGCGCGATGTGCATGGGCAATTGCATGTCTTGCTGGCGGAGAAGGGCTGGAAAGAAAATCAAACACCAGCAACCTATGAACAAATTCATACAGCGCTCCTCACCGGTCTGCTTGGCTATATTGGCAAGCGCGATGAAGACGCAAGCGATCAGCGCGGCAATAAAGCAGGCGATTATCTTGGAGCCCGGGGGATTCGTCTCTTTATTTGGCCAGGATCTAGTCTGGGTAAAAAGGTGGGGGCGTGGTTTGTGGCTGGTGAGATTCAAGAGACCACCCGCTTGTATGCCAGAACCTTAGCCAAGATCGAACCACAGTGGATTGAACGGGTTGCTAAACACCGCTTAGTGAAGTCGCTCAGTGATCCGTTTTGGGATAAAGAGCGCGGCGAGGTCTTAGCGTTCGAACGCGCCACGCTGTATGGTTTACCGGTTTACCACGGTCGACGGGTGGCCTATGCCCCCCATGATGCAAGCGAAGCCCATCAGTTGTTTATTCAGAAAGCGTTAGTCGATGGCGAGATGTTTGGTAAGGTCGACACACCAGCTTTAGAACGCGAGACCCAAGCGGAGGCAAAACGCCGTTACGGTAAATTATTTGCCTTCTTTTGGCACAACCGTCAACTGATCCGAGAGATTGAGGCGCTGGAACATCGATCACGCCGCCCTGATGTATTAGTAGATGATGAGCTACTGTGCGCGTTCTATCGCGAACGAATTCCAGAGACCGTCTATAGCCGCAGCGGTCTCCAAGCCTGGCTTGAGGAGGATCGTGCCAATTTGGAACAAAAGGATCAGAGTCTGCGACTTCAGAAATCAAACCTGATGCGCCATGAAGCAGCAGGCATTAGTGCAGACCGTTACCCCAAGACAATTGTGATGAATGGCGTAAGCCTGCAAACCAGTTACCACTTTGAACCGGGCAGTCCCAAGGATGGCATCACCCTAATTGTGCCAATCACCGTTCTCAATCAAGTCGATGCCATTCAGGCAGAGTGGCTCGTACCAGGCCTTTGTGTTGAGAAAGTGCAACTCCTTCTTAAATCCTTACCGCAAAAGATCCGCCGCCATTGCGTCCCCTTGCCAGAAAGTGCTAAACAGTTTGTTCAAGAACGGCTAGATACCAACTCCTTCGGAAAGGGCGATCTCACCGATTGCCTCATGCGTTTTATTCGTAGTCAGAATCCTATTGAAATTAAGCGATCTGACTTTCGGCCTGAGACCTTGCCAGCGCATTGCCACATGAACTTTCGTTTAATTGATGAACATGGCCGGCAACTAGAGTTAGAGCGTAATTTAAATCGTTTACGCAGCGAGTATGGGGGGATGGCGCGAGATGCCTTCCAGAACCTTGCCGATACCAATATAAAAACTGTACAAACCGATCAAGCACAAGCATCGCCCATTCAGAAGGGCAGTTATCAGACTTGGGATTTTGGTGAGTTACCACAAACCGTCACCATGACCCGTGGGAACCAAACGATTCAGGGCTATCCGGCATTGGTGGATCGCAAAACAGCTGTCGAACTTGAAGTATTTGATGACCCAGCAGAAGCCAAACGGGTTCATCGGCAAGGTTTATGTCGCTTATACAGTGTGGTTCTAAAAGAGCATACGAAGGCTTTGCATAAACAATTACCCCATGCCCGTGAAATCGGCTTACTCTTTATTCAATTGGGGTCGGTTGAAGAGTTGATTGAGCATATTGGAATGATGGCCATTGAACGTGCCATGCTACAGAACCAAGAGCCCACCAACAAAATACAGTTTGAGGAATCGCTAAAGCAGGGTAAACCGCGACTCATGCTGATTGCAGGTGAGATCGCTAAACATGTCTTAGCCAGTTTGCAAGAGTATGCTGAACTGCATAAGAAGTTAATTGCAGCCAAGGCCCTATCGAGTAGTGCCTACGACGATATGCGTTCTCAACTGCAAGGATTGATTCATGCGCAGTTTGTCAAACAGGTTCCTTATGAGCACTTGGTGCATCTACCACGTTACCTCAAGGCGATTGCACTCCGGATTGATAAACTTCGCAGCAATGCCAGCCGGGATGCCCAAAACCAGCGCGATTGGGAATCGGTTGCGAGACCGTGGCAGCGGATGGCGCAAGAGAGCAAAGGCATGCTTGGGATGAATGATGAGCACAATACGCGCTTACGCGAGTTCCGATGGCAACTCGAAGAGTTACGGGTTGCCTTATTTGCTCAAGAGCTCAAGACCCCCATGCCAATGTCGGTCAAGCGCCTTGAGAAGGTCTTGGCCAGCTTGCGTTAATAGGCCTAGTGTTATTAGGCCTATGCCTGTAAGGCTCGGCCTTACAATCACACCATGCAATTAATTCAACGACTCGTATTTACTCTATTAGCCTCATTGCTGGGGATTTCAGCAGCGTTTGCTGCACCCACCGAACCTAAGCTCGCAGTTGTTCTGAACTCTGGTGAAGCAACGGTAAGTCTCATCGACATGCAAACGCGCAAGGTTACAAAAACCTTTTATGTTGGGAAGGAGCCGCATCATTTAATGATGACCCCGGATGAGAAAACCCTTCTTGTTGCCAATGCGGTGGGCGATGACATCGCCTTACTCAACCCATTGACCGGTGAGATTACAGGGCGGATTCCCAAAATTATTGATCCCTACCAAATTGGGTATTCACCAAACAATAAATGGTTTGTGGCAGCAGCCAATCGCTTGGACCGTGTGGATGTGTACGCAGCGAATGGCGCTGACTTTAAGTTAGCCAAATCCATTCCTGCTGCGAAGACCCCGAGTCATATTGCTTTTACAGCCGATAGCAAACTGGCATTTGTGACATTACAAGATTCTGCCGAAGTGGTGGCGATTGATCTTGATAAACAAGTGATCGTTTGGCGCATGCGCACTGGACCCGTGCCTGCCGGGTTGTGGATGACTCCTAATGATCAGTATTTATTGGTTGGCATTACTGGGGCTGATTATGTGCAGGTGATTGATTGGCGCAATCAAAAAGAGATCAAACGAATCAAAACCGGCAACGGAGCGCATAACTTTCGACCCATGGGTGATAAGAAGCATGTTTTTGTGACCAATCGTGTGGCGAACTCGATTAGTTTGTTGAACATGCAAACGCTTGAGAAGATCAGTGAAATTACAGGTTTGCCTGCAGGGCCTGACGATATGGAGTTAACGCCCGATGGTAAAACTCTATGGGTCACCTTGCGCTTCTCAAAACGAGTGGGTGTTATTGATGTACCCTCGATGAAACTGATTGATGTGATTCCGGTAGGGCGTTCTCCACACGGCGTCTTTTTCTATCCCCGGGCTAAGTGGGAATAGTGAGTCTCGCATGCGAATGATTCGTTATCCACTCATCACCGCATGCATTCTCTGGAGCCAACTTGGATTGGCTCAAACCAATACTTGCAAAAATACCGCGTACCTTACTTTTGATACCGGTAATATGGCGGTTGCTGAGTACATTGCCCAGGTGCTCAAGCAGCAGAACATCAAAGCCACCTTCTTTTTAGCGAATGAGAAAACCAAACAGGGCGGTTATTCATTAGATGATTCATGGAAGGGGTATTGGCAAGCAAGGCTTCAAGAGGGCCATCGTTTTGGTAGTCATACTTACGATCACAGCTATTGGGTTCAAGATGCTGGTGAGAGTGATGTGCTCTTAAGACCTCAGTTTGGTAAGAACGCCGGCAAAGCAATTCGTTTTGATCAAGCTCAACTGTGCACCGAAATATCCAAAGTAAGCACCCGTTTTCAAGAGCTAACGGGTAAGCCAATTGATCCCATCTGGCGTGCGCCAGGTGGCAAGACCTCCCCTCGACTGATTGCCATGGGTGAGCGGTGTGGCTATCGCCATATTGGTTGGTCCCCGAGCGGCTTCTTGGGCGATGAGTTGGACTCAAAGCGTTTTCCGAATGCAAAGTTACTGGAGCAGGCAAGTCGAGGTCTCAAGAATGGCGATATTGCCATTGCCCATTTAGGTATTTGGTCCCGCGAGGATCCGTGGGCGCCCGCGGTACTCGAGCCCCTCATTGAGAACTGGAAAAAACGCGGCTTCTGCTTCGCCTTGATCCCGAATTGACGATAATAGAGACATGAGCCTGATTCAATCGATTCAAGACACCTACGCGGATTTGCACACTTGGTTGTATACGCAGATGGTCGAACCCCTTTTGTTCCATGCCGGAGCGATGGCATGGGCTGAAGATTTGTTTGATGGCACCGAATGGTTCATGTTGGGTCTGATTCAGATTTTGATCATTGCGATTGTGTTAAGGACCTGGGAGCGGATCAATCCAGCGGAGACCCAAATCAATGCAAGATCGTATGTGCGTACGGACATGCTCTATACGATGATCCATCGCCTGGGTTTATTCCATGGCGTGTTCTTTATTCTGTTCTCCAGTTTATTTTTCTACCTCTCTGGTGTCCTTCACGATTGGCGCTTTGAGCGCTTTAACGTTGAGGGCTGGATCCCGGGTGTAACTACCATCCCCATTGTTAGTTTTCTGATCTATTTAGTGATACTGGATTTCATTGACTACTGGTATCACCATGCGTCGCATCGCTTTCATTGGTGGTGGCAGTTGCATGCTTTGCACCATAGCCAAACGCAGATGACCGCTTGGTCGGATGACCGTAATCACATCGTTGATGATCTGATGCGGGCAATGGTTTTTGCTTTCTTTGCTTTGATTTTTGGCGTACCACCTGGACAATTTATATTTTTGGTTGTAGTGGGGCAGCTGGTGCAGAGCTGGCAGCATGCCAATCTGAATATTGATCTTGGCCCTGCAAAGTATTTATTGGTATCCCCTTTATTTCATCGCTATCACCACGCAGTAGGCTATGGCCATGATGCGCCAGGTAAGCCCGGGGTATTAGGTGGTTGTAATTTTGGTGTGTTATTTCCTTGGTGGGATCTGGCATTTGGTACAGCCGTGTTTGAGAAGCGTGTTTTTCCAACAGGCGTTCGTAATCTCGAGGTATCGAATAATCTTCTAGTGCAGCAATGGCAGGGCCTCACGCATTCCTTGCGACATTTATTGGATCTGCCTCGGTCAACAGAGACTAAATCTAAATCGGTCAGCTAAGTGGATAAAGGAGCATGATTGTCTGATTTAATTCGTTCATTGGGTCTGGCATTGGTCGGCACCATGCACCCAAAAATGCTGTGGCTTAGCTTTCGTCCATTTTTAATTGTGTCGATCTTTTGGGGCGTAGTGATTTGGTTGATCTGGTCGCTTGCACTAGAGATGCTACGCACCTTCTTAACCGCATCGATCTTCACGAGTTGGATTCAATCGGGCCTTGAGTACGTTGGCTTTGATGAGGCACGCGCTTGGATCGCACCCTTGTTCTTGGTGATCCTATTAATACCAATTATTGCCATTAGCCTCTTGGTCTTTATTGCATTCTCAACTGTTCCTGCTGTGGTTGATTCGGTCGCGAAACAAAAAGCCTACGAAGGAATCATGCGAATCAAAGGCGGCAGCTTTGTTGGCAGCTTCTTTTACACCCTGTGGTCTGCATTCATTTGCTTGGCCTTAGTGATGCTGACTTTGCCGGTATGGTGGATTCCACCACTCTTTGCAATTTTGCCGCCACTCTTGTGGGGCTGGTTAACCATGCGCCTCATGGCCTACGATGTTTTGCTAGATCACGCAACACCTGATGAGCGCAACCAATTACTTGAAGAGCATCGCTGGACTCTTCTAGGTATGGGTGTGGTCGCCGGCATGATTGGTGCAGTCCCAACTTTCTTTTGGGCCACCTCGGTATTGGCCTTAGTTCTCTTCCCATTTGTATCCTTTGTAGCGCTATGGATCTATTCCCTAATCTTTATCTTCTCCGCTCTTTGGTTTAGTCACTTCTTATTGTATGCACTCAAGCAATTGCGTCAGAAAGAACACATGAACACGATTGATACCTCGGCAACCTTGATCGCTAATACATCGAACCCAGGAGCAATTGATGGCTAGAGAGGAGCAGCGTCGCTTTGGCTTAATCGTCATTGGTGATGAGATTTTGTCAGGTCGCCGCAGTGATAAACACTTAAGCAAGATGATTGAGTTATTAAGCGAGCGGGGCTTGCACTTGTCATGGGCTCGTTATGTGGCCGATGATCCAAATCAAATTACGCAAACCCTCAAAGAGACATTTGCGAGCGGTGATGTGGTCTTTAGTACTGGCGGTATTGGTGCAACACCCGATGACCATACACGACAGGCCGCTGCTCGTGCTTTGGGTGTTGATCTTAATCTGCATCCGCAAGCTAAAGCGTTAATTACTGCGCGCATTATTGCCAGTGCCGAGGGTGATTCCATTAAAGCCGATCTCAATCGTGCAGTGAATCAACATCGCTTTAAGATGGGTGAGTTTCCAGTGGGTAGCGAGATTATTCCCAACCCGTACAACCAGATTCCGGGGTTTCGGATTCATGAGCATCATTTTTTCCCGGGATTTCCGGTTATGGCTGCGCCGATGATGGCCTGGTGTTTGGATGAGCACTACCGTGATCATTTTCATCAAACCAATTGGCTTGAGCAGAGTTTTATTGTGCCCAGCGGGATTGAATCCACCTTAACGCCACTCATGGAATCGGTTGAGTCTGAGTTTGAAGGCATCAAAGTATTTAGCTTGCCCTCGGTCGGCGATCCGATCCGGGGTGGGGTGTTTGCCAAGCGCCATATCGAGTTAGGCGTGAAGGGTGATCCGGATATCGTGCCAATGGCCCTTGAAAAGCTCAAATTAGGCACTGCTGATCTTGGTTTTGAGGTCCTTATTCACCAATAAATTATCTTTATTGCACTTTTATTGTGCAAAAATAGACTAAATCATTATTTATTCACCAAAATAGTGCAAAATGGTGATTTCGTGCAATCGCGCACGAGTAAAGTTCATACCATGTATTAAATCGGAATTGGCATGGTTAGCGCCATGTTGTTGAAAAACGCTTTATCTATTCATTGAGGAGAGTTGCATGACCAAAACTGTCGCAGACGTAATGAAATTAGTCAAAGAAAAGGAATGTACATTTGTGGATTTCCGCTTTGTGGATACCAAGGGAAAAGAGCAACACGTATCAGTTCCGATTTCAGCATTCAACGAAGATAAATTTGAGAGTGGTCATGCGTTCGATGGTTCATCGATTGCTGGATGGAAGGGGATTGAGGCGTCTGACATGTTGTTGATGCCAGATCCAACCGCAGCCTATGTCGATCCATTCTATGAAGAGCCAACCTTGGTTCTTACCTGCGATGTGATTGAGCCATCCGATGGTAAGGGCTATGACCGCGATCCACGCTCGATTGCGAAGCGCGCTGAAGCGTATTTAAAGAGCTCTGGTTTGGGTGATGCGGCTTACTTTGGTCCAGAGCCTGAGTTCTTCGTATTTGATGGTGTGCAGTGGAATGTTGACATGCAGGGTTGCTCGGTGAAGATTCATTCCGAAGAAGCACCATGGTCATCTGGATTAGAGATTGAAGGCGGTAACACCGGCCACCGTCCCGGTAAGAAGGGTGGTTACTTCCCCGTCGCACCCGTTGACACCCTCCAAGATATGCGCTCGGAGATGTGTTTGATTCTGGAGTCCTTAGGAATTCCAGTGGAAGTGCATCATCATGAAGTTGCTGGTCAAGGTCAAAATGAGTTAGGTACCAAGTTCAGCACACTCGTGCAACGCGCGGATTGGACCATTTGGCAAAAGTATGTGGTACAGAACGTGGCGCACGCCTATGGTAAGACCGCAACCTTTATGCCAAAACCAGTCGTTGGTGATAACGGCTCAGGCATGCACGTGCATCAGTCAGTCTGGAAAAACGGTGAGAACCTTTTTGCAGGTAATGGCTACTCAGGATTATCAGAATTTGCGTTGTATTACATCGGCGGCATCATCAAACATGCGCGCGCACTCAATGCCATTACCAACCCAGGTACAAACTCGTATAAGCGTTTAGTGCCAGGCTTTGAGGCACCCGTGAAGTTGGCTTACTCAGCACGCAACCGCTCGGCATCGATTCGTATTCCATACGTTGCCAATCCAAAAGGTCGTCGTATTGAGACCCGCTTCCCTGATCCACTAGCGAATCCATACTTGGCATTCTCGGCCTTGTTGATGGCGGGCTTAGATGGCGTGCAGAACAAGATTCATCCGGGTGAGGCTGCTGATAAGAACCTCTATGATTTGCCACCGGAAGAGGATGCAAAGATCCCAACCGTATGCCATAGCTTGGATCAAGCCTTGGAGTGCTTGGACAAGGATCGCGAGTTCTTGACCCGCGGTGGCGTGTTCACAAATTCGATGCTTGATGCGTACATTGATCTGAAGATGGAAGAGGTAACCCGCTTCAGAATGACCACGCATCCGATCGAGTTTGATATGTATTACTCGCTGTAAGTATTTGATTGGTTGCGCGCGCCATGTTGCGTAATCCATTCATTGAAGGGGCGGTTGCTGGTGCGCCAGTGGCTGCCCCGTTTGTTTCTAGCATGCTCGACCAGATGCCAAACTCGGTATTGGTTTTTGTGGGGGCTACCAAAGACTTGGTCTACGCCAATGCTGCTGCCGAAGCATCGCTCGATTTATCTCGAAAGAGCTTACAAGGCTTAACCTTGTATGACCTCTTTGGTGAGAACCAATCCCTAAATCACATGATCGATGAGGTATTTGCCGGTCGTGCTGCAGCTCAGCGCCAAGAGTTGGTGCTGTACTCGGTTCCCGGAAAAATCTATCGTGAGCCTCTTGCGGTGCATGTCGTGATTGCGATGTTGGAAGACCCAACTCTCATGATGATGGAGTGGTTTCCGATTGACCAACAACTGCGTAGCGAGCGCGATGAGCGCGTCTCGCATCAGGTGGAAGCGAACAAACAACTCATGCGTAATTTAGCGCATGAGATTAAAAATCCCCTAGGTGGTATTCGGGGGGCAGCGCAACTGCTCGAGTTTGAGTTACCTGAGAAGGGCCTGCGAGAGTACACCCAGGTCATTATTAAAGAATCCGATCGCCTGCAAACACTGGTTGATCGCTTGCTTGCGCCACATCGTAAAGCGCATGCGATGGAGCCACTGAATATTCATGAGGTCTTGGAACGCATTCGCAGTCTTGTGTTAGCGGAGTTTCCCCAGGGTTTAAAGATCATTCGTAATTACGACACCAGCTTGCCGGATATTTTGGGTGATCAAGAACAATTGATTCAAGCGGTTCTAAACATTGTCCACAATGCTGCTCAAGCCTTGTCCGATGAGATTCGGCGAGGTACTGCTCAAATTGAACTGCGTACCCGGGTGGTACGCTCAGTCACGATTGCAAAGCAACGCCATCGATTGGCATTGGATCTGCATGTGATTGATAACGGCCCTGGTATTCCCGATGAGATTCGGGAGCGTATCTTTTTTCCCTTGGTCTCGGGACGCGAGGGTGGTAGTGGTCTTGGTTTAACCCTTGCGCAAACCTTTGTACAGCAGCACCAGGGCTTTATTGCCTGCGAGAGTCGTCCAGGCTATACAGATTTTCATATACAGATTCCTTATCGGAAGCAGGAGATAGCGGCATGAACAAACCAATCTGGATCGTTGATGACGATCAATCCATTCGTTGGGTTCTCGAGAAGGCCTTAAGTCGCGAGAAAATTCCGCATCGCAGCTTCAGTAATCCCAATGATGTACTCAATGCTCTAGAAAAAGAATCCCCTGAGGTATTGATCTCCGATATTCGTATGCCACGTGGTAATGGGATCGACCTATTGCAGCATGTCAAAGCCAGTCATCCAGACTTACCCGTCATTATCATGACCGCCTATTCTGATTTAGAGTCAGCGGTTTCATCGTTTCAGAGTGGGGCGTTTGAGTACCTCACTAAGCCCTTTGATATCGATAAGGCCGTGGAGTTGATTCATCGGGCGGTAAGTGAAGGCAAGCGCTCACCTGGTCCCAATAAAGAATCCAATGCCTGGCTTCAAGAGGCTCCAGAGATTATTGGTCAAGCGCCGGCTATGCAAGAAGTCTTTCGTGCCATCGGACGTTTATCGCAGTCCCAAGTCACGGTCCTAATTACGGGTGAGTCTGGAACGGGTAAAGAGTTGGTAGCGCATGCATTGCATAAACACAGCCCGCGAGCCAAGGGACCCTTTATTGCTTTGAACACTGCTGCTATTCCGAAAGACCTACTTGAGTCGGAGTTGTTTGGTCATGAGCGGGGAGCGTTTACGGGTGCGCAAGCCCTACGTCGAGGACGCTTTGAGCAAGCCGAAGGCGGTACGCTCTTCTTAGATGAGATTGGTGATATGCCATTTGATTTGCAAACCCGGCTCTTAAGGGTGTTGTCCGATGGTCACTACTACCGAGTGGGCGGTCATGATCCAATTCGGGCTAACGTGCGCATCATCGCAGCAACTCATCAGAACTTAGAGGCACGGGTGGCGCAAGGTTTGTTCCGGGAAGACCTATTGCATCGTTTGAATGTGATTCGGATCCGTTTGCCAGCATTACGCGAGCGCTCGGAGGATATACCTGCACTTGCGCGTCACTTTATGATCTCCAGTGCAAAATCCTTGGGGGTCGAAGCGAAGCGCTTGTCAGATGATGCCATTAAAGCGATTAGCCAAATGGCATTTCCAGGAAACGTGCGCCAACTCGAGAACCTGTGCCATTGGATGACCGTGATGTCACCCTCAACCATTGTTGGGGTACATGATCTGCCTGAGGATTTGCTGCTATCGGCCAATCCACCCGCTGCAAGTGCAAGTTCACCGGTAGCCACTTCAACCCCGAGTCTAGAAGCAAGTATTGGTCAGCGGGGCGGAGATTGGGAAAACACCTTGCATCGTTTGGCGGTCAAGATGCTGCAAGAGAACCAGGACGAGGTATTTGATTCTCTATTATCGAAGTTTGAGCGTTCGGTCTTAAGTGCGGCACTTGAGGTCACGCGGGGTCGTAAGGTCGAGGCAGCAACGCGTTTGGGGATCGGGCGCAATACGATAACGCGTAAACTGCAAGAGCTACAGATCGAGGTGTAAGTATCCTGACCGGGTATGGCAATTACAATCTTGTCATGCCCGCTCAAAAATCAATCCGGATAGCAGCTTGGAATGTTAATTCCATCAAGGTGCGTCTACAGCACGTTATTCAGTGGCTAGATAGTCAGGCAAAAGCACAAAGTCCAATCGACGCTTTGTGCCTTCAAGAGCTTAAGCTCACTGACGATAAATATCCCCATCACGAGTTGGAGCAAGCCGGCTACTTAAGTCTTACCAATGGTCAAAAAACCTATAACGGGGTATCCATCATTTTGCGTAAGAGTGCCTTGACCTCTTTAGCATGTGACCCAGAAACTGCATTCTTACAAGTCAATAAGAACATCCCCAACTTTGCCGATGAGCAACAACGCATCCTTGCTGCAACCGTTTGTTTTAAAGAGATGCCACCGATGCGCTTAATCTCGGCTTATTTTCCAAATGGTCAAGATCCCGCTAGTGATAAGTTTGTTTATAAACTTAATTGGCTTCATGCTCTCAGAACATGGCTCGCCACCGAGCTGAAAACCTATCCACGTCTAGCACTCTTGGGAGACTTTAATATCGCCCCCGAAGATCAGGATGTGCATGACCCCAAGGCCTGGGAAGGGCAAAATCTAGTATCACCCCAAGAGCGTGAGCAATTCCAGAAAATCATTCAATTGGGACTGCATGACTCTTTCAGACTCTTTGAACAAGCACCCAAGACCTATAGCTGGTGGGACTATCGCATGATGGGGTTTAGGCGCAATGCGGGTCTTCGCATAGATCACGTATTACTCAGCAAAGAACTCAAAGAGAAGTGTATAGCCAGCACTATCGATAAGACCCCCCGAGGCTGGGAGCAACCATCGGATCATGCGCCGGTAATCGCACAGATTGCCTATTGAACAGTAGCCTCATGAGATTAATAGTCTTTGCTATTTTGTCTCTTACAAGTTTGCATCAACATGCAAGCTGTACTGATCAGCTTATTGATAATGTGAAGTATTCAAATGAATTTACAGTTCCATACATATTAACTAATCAAAATCAATCACCCCAGTACGTTTTAATCTTAATGCCCGGAGGAGCTGGTACTCTCAATCCGCACATCAATAATGAGGGTAAGTTGCAATTTGACTTCGCTGGCAACTTCCTGATTCGTTCCAGGAACCAGTTTTGTGATTCGCAATTTGCAACAGCCTCAACTAATTCAACAGAGAGCCCAGAGAGGATGGGTGCCTTAATTAATGATTTAGGGACACGCTTCCCAAATGCCAAAATCTGTATGGTGGGAACCAGTCGGAGTACCTACTCCACAATGGGATTGGCAGAAAAGTTTGACGGTAAGATCAATTGCATCATTCATACAGCATCCATGAACCAAATTGCCCGCTTTGATACTCGCAAGTTCAAGAGTAGACACCTAATGGTTCATCATAAAAATGATCCATGCCATTTGACCACCTATGCCAGTACCCAATCTAATCATGAGCGGTATAAAACACCTTTGATTACCATGGAAGGTGGAAGCTCAACGGGTGATGCGTGTCAAGCATTTTCTTATCATGGCTTTCATGACATTGAGCAGCAAACCATTGATCAAATAAAGGCTTGGATTAAGCAGTAGCTAGGCCTGCGCCACCAAGCCGCCATGACGCAATAGCGCATCAATTTGTGGAGGACGACCCCGAAATGCCGCAAATGACTCAGCGGCAGGGCGACTACCACCCACCTCTAAAATCTCTTGGCGATAACGAATACCAGTCTCTGGATCCAAGACCGTACCCTTAACCTTGGCCGCCTCCTCAAATGCTGAGTAGACATCTGCCGATAGAACCTCAGCCCATTTATAGCTGTAATAGCCAGCGGCATAACCACCCGCAAAGATATGGCTAAAGGTATTGGGCCAGCGCGAGATTGATGCTTGGGGAATCACGTGATATTCGTTATTAATCGATCGAGCAAGGTCTAAGACAGCTTGGCCCTGGGCAGAGTTGGCATCAAAGCGGGAATGCAAACGCCAATCGGTTAAGGAGAACACCAGTTGACGCATGGTGGTTAAACCATTTTGGAAGTTCTTGGCAGCAAGCATTTTGTCAAACAGGGATCGAGGTAATGGTTCACCGGTATCAACATGAGCGGTCATGCCTTGCAGTACTTCCCATTCCCAGCAGAAGTTCTCCATAAACTGGCTAGGTAATTCAACGGCATCCCATTCAACACCATTGATGCCAGAGACTCCCAGCGCATTAACTTGCGTGAGGAGGTGGTGAAGACCATGACCGCTCTCATGAAAGAGGGTAATGACATCATCATGGGTAATGGTGGGCGGTTTCATCTGGCCATTGACCTCAACCGGTGCAGCAAAGTTACAAACTAGGTAGGCGACCGGGGCTTGCACTTCACCATTACTGAACACACGACGGCCGCGCGCATCATCCATCCATGCGCCACCTCGTTTACCTGGACGCGCATAGGGATCCAGATAAAAATAAGCAATGGTTTGCTGCTGGTTATTTTGGATCTCAAATGACTGAACGCTGGGATGCCATGTTGGTAATGATGCAGAGCGAATACTGACCGAGAATAGAGTTTGGATTACCTTAAATAATCCTTCCAAAACCTTTGGCAGAGGAAAGTACTGTTTGAGTTCATTCTCAGAGAACGCATACCGCGCTTGCTTGAGCCTCTCGGATACAAAGGGCATATCCCATGGCTCAATTTCTTGAAGGCCTAAGGACTTCCTTCCAAATTCTTGCAGCTCTAACCAATCCTTTTGTGCAAATGGTTTGGCTCGTTGAGCAAAATCACTTAAGAAGGTATCGACCTCAGCCACATCGCGCGCCATCTTGGGGGCTAAGCTGAGCGCTGCATAGTTTGCAAAACCGAGCATCCGAGCTTCTTCATTGCGCAGACGCAATTGATCGATCATGTTTTGGGTGTTATCCCATTCCAGTTGACCACGACCATATTGCACAGCTAACTCAGAGGCACGGGTTACATAGGCCTCATACAAGAGACTCCGTAGTGAGCGATTCTCAGCATATTGCTGTACTGGGTAATAGGATGGAAAATGCAGAGTAAACGCCCAACCTTCCAAATTCTTTTGTTTGGCAGTATCAGCCGCTGCCGCGATGACATCCTCAGGCAGCCCAGCTAGATCGTCGATTGAGGTCACCACATGCACAAATGCATCGGTGGCATCAAGCACGTGATCAGAGAATGCTTTGGCCAAAATCGCTTGTTCATCCTGGATCTGGGCAAAGCGGGGCTTATCAGCATCGGGTAGCTCTGCGCCTCCTAAACGAAAGTCGCGCAGGGAGTTCTCAATCACTTTCTTTTGATCAATGCTGAGTGCTTCAAATGCCAAACTGTCTCTTAACTCTTTATAGCGCTGGTAGAGAGCTAGGTTTTGCCCAAGACTGGCAAAGAAGGCGGTGACCTTAGGTAGCATCGCACCATAGGCTGCACGAAGTTCTGGGGTATCAGCGACTGCATTGAGGTGCGATACCACGCCCCAAGAACGATCCAATTGCTCGGTTGCATCTTCAAGGGGCTCTACTAAATCTAGCCAGGTCGCTGGTGTTTTAGCATCTACCGCCTGAGTGACCGCGGTCTCGCAAACACCTAGTAAGTGCTCAATGGCTGGAGCAATCTGCTCTGGGCGCACGGCAACGTATTGGGCAATGCCCCGACCAAATGATAAAAGGGGATTATGGGAATCGAGGGAGGGGGGATTGATTGGAGCATTCATAGGGATAGCTTACCCGATTCCATCCATTTTTTCTCACTACAAAATTGGACACACTTTGTTGTTATCGTTTGCAAACTATATCACTTAGTGATATAGTTACGCATGACCAGAAAACGCATCTTAAAAATTAAAACATTTAACAAATCACTTGCCAAGTTAGAACTATCGGATAAGGATTTATTGATAGCAGCAAATCAAATTGAGGCCGGATTGTATGAAGCAAATCTTGGGGGAAATTTATATAAAAAAAGAATTGCGATTCGAAATCGAGGGAAAAGTCACGGAGTAAGAACAATATTTGCAACAAAGCTTTCTAAAAATATTTTCTTCTTGTTTAGTTTTAGAAAAAATGAAAAGGTTAATATTGACAATACAGAATTATTAAATCTTCTAAAAATTTCAGAATTTCTTTTAAATTTATCAAATGATGAAATTAGAAGTTTGTTAGAAAAAAATTACTTATTTGAGGTGAATGATGACTAAATTAAAACCAAAGAGTCGTATTGTTGATGAGATGCAAGAAACCTTTTCTGATCTAAAAAGAGCAGGAGTTATTAGTAAAAAACAAATTTCTGAATTTGAGGCATTAAAAAATTTAGAGGTGAAATCATTGCAGCCAAATGCAATTAAGCAATTAAGAACAAGAGAAAAGCTCAGTCAGGCTGTTTTTGCTCTAGTTCTTAATACGAGTGCATCAACAATACAAAAGTGGGAATCGGGAGAAAAGAAACCCAGTGGACCCTCCTTAAAACTTTTATCAATTTTAAAAAATAAGGGTTTAGAGGTGTTAATTTAGAAAAAGTTTACTAGCCAAGCTTACTCACTGGCTTCATGCTGCGCTCAACCGCTTCAAGGGTGTTCATGAGGAGCATGGTGATGGTCATGGGGCCCACGCCACCTGGAACAGGAGTAATCCATCCCGCGACATACTTGGCTGTATCAAAGTCGACATCGCCACAGAGTTTGCCATCGGGCAAGCGATTAATGCCGACATCGATCACCACAGAGCCGGACTTAATCATATTGCCCGTAATCATTTTGGGCTTACCGGTTGCCACGACCAGGATATCGGCCTCTTTGGTATGAACGCTGAGATCTTTGGTCTTGCTATTGCAAATCGTTACTGTGGCACCCGCTTGAAGTAGAAGCATCGCCATGGGCTTACCCACAATATTGGATGCCCCAATGACAACGGCACGAGCGCCGCGTAAGGGGTACTCAATGCTCTCAAGCATCTTCATGCAGCCATAGGGTGTGCAGGGTTTAAAGAGTGGGGCACCAACCATGAGCGCTCCGGCATTGGCGACATGAAAGCCATCCACATCTTTCTCAGAAGCAATGGCTTCTAAGACGCGGTCCGCAGCGATATGCTTCGGTAAAGGTAATTGCACCAGGATTCCATGAATACTGGGATCGGCATTGAGGGTTGCAATTCGGGCTAGGAGTTGGGCTTCATCAAGCTCAGCGGGGTAGCGCTCCAACACCGAATGAAATCCCACGTCTTCACAGGCTTTCACTTTATTGCGGACATACACTTGGCTCGCAGGGTCATCTCCCACCACAATGACTGCTAATCCTGGACGCACCCCTTTGGCGGTCAGAATAGCTGAACGAGTTGCAATCTCAGCCCGAAGCTTTTTGGAGAGAAGATTGCCGTCGATCAGTTGGGCTGGCATCGCTTTTTAACCGAAATATTACGAGAGTGCCAGACGCAAAAGATCAGCAACGGTATTGACGTTGAGCTTCTCCATGATGTTGGCACGGTGTGCTTCAACGGTTTTAATGGAGATGCTGAGATCGTCAGCAATTTGCTTATTGAGACGACCTGCCACAATGCGCTCTAATACCTGACGCTCACGACCAGTCAGTTTGCTCAATAGACTTTGAGTGTTCTTGCGTTGATCGGCTTGTGCAAAATCAACGCGGGCCTTGGTCAGCATCCGCTCAACAAGGGCGCACAACTCATTTTCTTTAAAGGGCTTCTCAATGAAGTCAACCGCACCACGCTTCATGGTCGACACTGCCATTGACACATCCCCGTGACCAGTAATGAAAGAGATGGGCATTGGTAAGTTCTCGCTGATAAGACGCTCTTGAAGCTCCAAACCCGACATACCGGGCATACGCACATCCAAGATTAAGCATGAGATGGTTGATTTATCGGTATTTTGGAGGGACTGTAAGAAGCGCTCCGCACTGGCATGGCAACGGACGGTATAGCCATTGCTCTCGAGTAACCAGGTGAGCGAGTCACGCACTGCCTCATCATCATCAACCACATAAACCACTTCAGCCTGGGTTGTTTTCGGTGGATTGCTCATGTTCATTGCTATTTCCTATTGACGTCTTTGTTATTTGATTGGATTCCAACGGTAACAGAATTGTAAAGGTGCAGCCGACCAAGCGGGTGTGCTCGGTATCCATATGGTTCTTGGCCCACAGCCTACCATGGTGGGACTCGATGATGGAGCGGCAAATATTAAGACCCATGCCCATTCCGTCGGATTTGGTACTAAAGAAGGGCTCAAACATGCGGCTGATCACCGATTCGGCGATGCCAGCCCCGGCATCGGTCACCCGAATTCGGAGCATGCTGGGGAAAGTGCTGGTCTCGAGATCCGCACTAATCTTCACCGGTGGGGCTGACCAGCGGGAGGAGAGGGGGTAAACCTCACGCAGGCTATCTAAGGAGTTTTTCAGGAGGTTCACTAAAACCTGCTGGATGAGAACGGGATCTAGCTTAACCTGAGGAATATCGGGTGCAATCTCGGAAACAATCTTGAGGCGGTGTCGATTGGCTTCAAACTCGACCAGACCAACGGAGTCGGCAACGATGTCACCAATGTTGCACAACTTACTTTGCGGCTCGCTGCGCTTTACAAAGCTTCGAATGCGCGAAATGATGGTGCCTGCCCGATGGGCTTGGTCGCTGGCTTTCTCTAATGCAGGAACTAGCTCATTGGAGAGCGGGTTTTGGGTGCTCGATAGGCGTTTGGCAATTCCCATGCAATAGTTCGAGATGGCCGAGAGCGGTTGGTTGAGCTCGTGCGCAAGCGACGAAGCCATTTCACCCATGGTGGTAAGACGACTTGTAAATTGCATCCGTTCCTCTTGCTGACGTGCAAGCTCTTCGGTGTTCTTACGCAATGTAATATCGGTCGCAATGAGTAACTGTGCAAGGTGGCCGCCATCGACCCATGAAATATAACGACGCCGCACCTCATACCAATGGGTTGTATCGCCCCGCAACTGAATCTCCTCCGACTCAATCTCACTGGATTGTTTCAAGGCAGTGGCTGGCAAGCCTGCTAGCGCATCCACGTTATCACCCTCAAAATGAAAGATGGAGGATGGATCCATTTCATGACCCGCCAGATCAATATGCCCCTTAGCAGTATCACCAAAACGCTCGCGGTAATAGCGATTGGCAAAGAGAAGTTCGCCAGTTTCAATCGAGACCACCGATACCGCAGCATCTAAGCCCTCGAGCACCGTCACAAAGCGTTCTTGGGTGGCGGTTAACTCTTCTCGGATCTTTTTTGGTTCGGAGATATCAATTACCGATGTCACCCAACCGGTTTGCTGGCCCTTGTCATTAATTAATGGGGCGATAAAAGTGCGCGTTGCAATCCGAGTGCCATCTTTGCGCAGAATCGTACCCTCGATCCCGCTCTTGACATTACCTTCGAGAGCACCAGCCATCTTTTGCATTAACTCTTCGTGGAGCTCCGCTGGCCAGAATGGAAATGGAGGCTTTAATCCAAGCAACTCTTCCTGAGCCCAACCTGTCATCTCAGAAAACGATCGATTGACATAGGTAATGCGCCTTTCCATATCATGCGCCCGAATTCCAACTGGCATCGAGTCCTCCAATACCTTACGAAAACTACTCTCGGTACGCAAGTTGGCTTCAGTTAATTGGCGAACCTGCATTTGCTTAAGAACCGACCACAAGCTCCAGACCACAAAGGCAGACAAGCCAATCACAACCCCCAAGAGCATCCGAAAGGTAAGATCGGTTGGTGGTGGGTAAGTGTCGACACGTAACATGATGTTGGGACCCAGTGCACCAAAATCAAGGCCGGTTTCATTACTAAGTGAGCGCGTGGGCGTATCACGATCCGATGAGATTGCGAGGACCCGGTTGTCCTTCCCAATTAAGGAGTAGCGATGCTGGCTCTTTAACTCAGGCGGAATAATGTATTGCAAGATTCCTTGGCTGGAGTACATCACTGCCAGTGCGCCTGTGGCTTCTCCATCTTTGAAGATTGAAATGACCTCCCAAAAAACCGATTGACGCTCACTCATCATCGGATCATCTTTGGGAACAGTGAGGCTAATGACTTGACTGTAAGCGGGTCGATTGGTTTCGCGACTTAAGAACACCGCTTTCTTGAGTTCGCGATCAATATCCGTTGCTTGAGGCACCACATCGAACCATTCGTTATTCCGGGCTGGGGGCGGGACCATCCATTGGCGCCACTCGTTGTCGTTTAACCAAATGAGCTGCAATATCTCAGGGTTACCCAAAACAAATGATTCGATTTGAGCCAAGACCTTGTCGCGTGCTACGCGATCATTTTGGATTTGTGCAAGATCGCGACTAAAGGATTGCAAGGCTTCACTGTTGTTGACAAAGCGCAGCTGTATTCGCTGCTTTACCAAACTCAGTTCGCGAAAGAGGGAACCCTCTTGTTGTTGCCGTTCTTGAACTTGTAGCGTGCCTAGGATGATTGCCATCACAACTAAAAAGATCACGATCGCCATTAGTGGCGTATAGACGAGGCGCGAACCAATAAAGCGTCGGATCGAAGGCATTCGTTTAAATGCTTCGTAGAGCTTCACTTGCAGGGAGTTCCCGGTAGCCAATCCAAGGGTCTTTCTAGTTAAAGGAAGTTTCTAATATAAAGGGCTTTGCACTGCAATATTATTCCATATAGTGATAAAGATTACCGGAATGTGGGAAAATAATTGTCACAATCGTCACCTATTCTTAGAATATTAGCCATAGAGGGACACAATCCCTTGTTATCGATAAAACGGAGGCAAACCATGGCAGCTGTACCCGAGCAAGTGGCAGGTCAAATGAATCAATTGGATGTGGATTCAGTGGAAACCAAAGAGTGGTTAGAAGCACTCGATGGTGTAATCAAATATGAAGGTACCGACCGTGCCGCGTATCTGATCGATCAACAAATTGCGCACGCCCGAGTGAATGGTGTTGATCAACCCTTTCATGCAGAAACACCTTATATCAATACGATTCCGGTAGAGATCCAAGCGCGCATCCCTGGGGATCAAAATATCGAGCATCGAATTCGATCCTTTACTCGGTGGAATGCCATGGCGATGGTATTGCGGGCTAATAAAGATACCAACGTAGGAGGGCACATTTCCTCCTTCCAATCTGCGGCCACTTTGTACGACGTTGGATACAACCACTTCTGGCATGCGCCATCTGAACAACATGGTGGCGATTTAATCTTTGTACAAGGACACTCGGCGCCTGGTGTATATGCCCGTGCTTATATGTTGGGTCGTTTAGGTGACGAGCAGCTAAATAACTTCCGCCAAGAGGTGGATGGCAAAGGTATCTCAAGCTACCCTCATCCTTGGTTGATGCCAGACTTTTGGCAGTTCCCCACGGTATCGATGGGTCTCGGTCCCATTATGGCCATCTATCAAGCACGCTTTATGCGGTACCTCGAGGATCGTGGTTTTGCCAAGACCGAAGGGCGCAAAGTGTGGGCGTTCTTAGGCGATGGTGAAACCGATGAGCCTGAGTCACTTGGTGCGATCGGCATGGCGGGTCGCGAGAAACTCGATAACCTCATCTTTGTTGTGAACTGCAATCTGCAACGCTTAGATGGTCCCGTTCGTGGTAACGGCAAGATTATTCAGGAGCTTGAAAGCGAGTTCCGAGGTGCTGGCTGGAATGTCATCAAAGTGGTGTGGGGCGGTCATTGGGACGCGCTCTTTGCGCGCGATAAGAACGGCATCTTGATGCAGCGCTTGGGTGAGATTGTGGATGGTGAGTATCAGACCATGAAAGCTAAAAATGGTGCCTACGTGCGTGAGAAGGTATTTAACACCCCAGAACTTAAAGCCTTGGTTGCTGATTGGAGCGATGAGGATATCTGGAACCTCAATCGTGGTGGCCATGATCCCCATAAAGTATTTGCCGCATTTCAATCGGCTGTGAACCATCGCGGTCAACCCACCGTAATCCTTGCAAAGACAATTAAAGGCTATGGGATGGGCGGGTCGGGTGAGGGCATGAATATTGCTCACCAGGCCAAGAAAATGAGTCACGATGACGTCGTACGTTTTAGGGATCGCTTTGAGATTCCGGTGAGTGACGATCAATTAGCCGATATGCCCTTTGTGAAATTTCCTGAGGGCAGTCCTGAACTGGAATACATGCGGGCGCGGCGTATGGAGCTTGGCGGCTATTTGCCACAACGCCGAGCGAAAGCCGAGAGTTTGCCAGTTCCTGCGCTAGATGCATTTACCCCGCTATTAGAGGCAACTGCTGAAGGGCGTGAGATCTCAACCACGATGGCCTTTGTGCGTCTACTCAATACGGTTGTGCGCGATAAGACCATTGGTCGCCGGGTTGTGCCGATCGTGCCAGACGAGTCGCGGACCTTTGGTATGGAGGGCATGTTCCGCCAACTCGGTATCTGGAATCAACTGGGACAGCTCTACACCCCAGAAGATCATGATCAGTTGATGTTCTACAAAGAAGATAAGGCAGGACAAATTCTGCAAGAAGGCATCAACGAAGCGGGTGGCATGTGCGACTGGATCGCAGCCGCAACATCGTATTCCACCCACGGTGTACCGATGCTACCGTTCTATATCTTCTATTCGATGTTCGGCTTCCAACGGATTGGCGATTTGGCATGGGCTGCTGGCGATATGCGTAGTCGTGGATTCCTCCTAGGCGGCACTGCGGGTCGCACCACACTCAATGGTGAAGGCCTGCAACACGAAGATGGTCATAGCCAGATCTGGGCGGCAGCCGTTCCGAACTGCGTGAGCTATGACCCAACCTTTGCCTTTGAGTTGGCTGTTGTGATTCAGGATGGTATGCGTCGCATGCTGACCGAGCAAGAGGATGTTTATTACTACATCACCTTAATGAATGAGAACTATGCCCATCCAGCGATGCCCAAGGGTGCGGAGCAAGACATTATTAACGGGATGTACAGGTTGCAATCGATGGGCGATGCAAAAAATCCATTGCGCGTTCAACTACTCGGTAGTGGCACCATCTTCCGCGAAGTGATTGCTGCCGCAGAGTTATTAAACCAAGATTGGGGCATCGCCTCCGATCTGTGGGGCTGCCCTAGCATGAATGAGCTTGGGCGTGATTGGAATGAAACCAATCGCAGTAATTTACTGAACCCAACAGCTTCACCTAAGCTATCCCATGTCGAGCGTCTACTAAAAGATAGTCAGGGTCCAGTCATTGCTGCAACCGATTACATGCGATTGTTTGCAGAGCAAATTCGTCCAGCGATTCAGAACCTGGGTCGTCGTTATGAGGTGTTGGGAACCGATGGCTTTGGTCGCTCAGATACTCGCGAGCAACTCCGGTACTTTTTTGAGGTGGATCGTCGCTGGGTCACGGTTGCTGCACTAAAGGCCTTGGCCGATGATGGGAAGATTGATCGTAGTAAGGTTGCGCAAGCGATTAGTAAGTACCAAATTGATCCGAATAAACCCAACCCCATGAAGATGTAAGGCCATCATGAGTCAATTACTTGAAATCAAGGTTCCTGACATCGGGGACTACCAAGATGTGCCTGTGATTGAGGTGCATATCAAACCAGGTGATCGCGTTGAGAAAGAGCAGTCCCTCATTACGCTTGAGTCCGATAAGGCCACCATGGATGTGCCATCTTCGCATGCAGGGATCGTGAAAGAGGTTAAGGTCAAGGTCGGAGATAGTATTTCCGAGGGCGGCTTAGTTCTTCTCCTGGAGCCAAGCGATGCGAGCGCATCCGCTGCATCAACCGCACCAGTTCCTCCAACTCCAGCCCCACAGGCCGCACCCGCTGCGCCAGTACAAAAAACAGTGGCTCCTCCAGCAGCACCCATACCGACCCCGCCAGTAGTGTCAGCCCCAACCTCAACTCCAGCCCCAGCGCGCGCTGAGCCGGCGAGCTCGATTGATGGTGCAAGCCACGCGAGTCCATCGGTTCGTAAATTCGCTCGTGAGTTGGGTGTCACGATCGCGCAAGTCAAAGGTACGGGACCCAAAGGGCGCATTTCACAAGAGGATGTACAGGCCTTCGTTAAATCCGTCATGAGTGGTGCGAGCGCACCAGCCAATCAAAACTCGGGCGGTAGTTTAGGTGGACTTAATCTTCTTCCATGGCCTAAGGTCGACTTCAGTAAGTTTGGCGAGACTGAGCGTCAACCACTCTCTCGCATCAAAAAACTTTCTGCTGCCAATCTCGCACGCAACTGGGTCATGATTCCGGCGGTAACGTATCACGAGGATGCCGATATTACTGACCTCGAGGCATTTAGAGTTCAGACCAATAAAGAAAATGAGAAGCAAGGTAGCAAGATTACGATGCTTGCTTTTTTAATCAAAGCCTCGGTTGCCGCATTAAAGAAGTACCCTGAGTTCAATGCCTCACTCGATGGCGATGATCTGGTCCTCAAGAAGTATTTTCATATTGCCTTTGCAGCCGATACCCCGAACGGTTTAGTGGTTCCGGTGATTCGTAATGCGGATCAAAAAGGGATTTTCGAAATCGCCAGAGAAACAGCGGAACTCGCAGCGCTTGCGCGTGAGGGCAAGTTAAAGCCTGAGCAAATGCAAGGAGCCAGCTTTACGATTTCATCATTAGGTGGAATTGGTGGTACGTACTTTGCTCCTATCATTAATGCTCCTGAGGTAGCGATTTTGGGCGTTAGTAAAGCTGCCATGAAACCGATTTGGGATGGTAAAGAATTTGTCCCGCGCTTAATTTGTCCTCTGTCGCTCACCGCAGACCATCGGGTGATTGATGGTGCATTGGCCACGCGATTTAATGTCTATATTTCGCAGTTACTCGCCGACTTCCGTCGCGCTGTTTTGTAGGAGAGGGTGATGAGTCAGCATGCGATCGTAGTCCCTGATATCGGCGATTACTCCGATGTCCCAGTCATTGAAGTGTTGGTGAAGGTTGGTGATGCCATTGAAAAAGAGCAACCGCTCATTGTTCTCGAGTCCGATAAAGCGACGATGGAGGTTCCTGCCGATCAAGCGGGTATCGTCACTAGTCTTACGATTAAAGTAGGCGACAAAGTAAGCAAGGGTTCTGTGATTGGGCAGCTCGAGGTATCTGCTGCGGCTTCAGCCTCAACTCCCGCCGTAGCTTCCAGTCCTGCGATTACAAAATCACCCACACCACCGCCAGTAGCACCTGCAGCAATTGCGGTTCCAGCAGGTGCGTATCAGGGCAAGGTGCAGCACGAATGCGAGGTACTCGTCTTGGGGGCGGGGCCCGGTGGCTACAGTGCGGCATTTCGTAGCGCTGATCTTGGTGCAAACGTTATTCTGGTGGAGCGTTATCCAACCCTAGGCGGTGTTTGCCTAAATGTCGGTTGCATTCCATCAAAAGCCCTTTTACATACTGCAGCCGTGATGGATGAAGTCAAACACATGGCCAAGCACGGTATTGAATTTGCTCCTCCTAAAATTAATCTTGATCAATTGCGTCAATACAAAGAGGGCGTCATTGCGAAGTTAACTAGTGGCCTAGCGGGTATGGCTAAGATGCGCAAGGTTAATGTGGTGCGCGGTTTGGGGCGTTTTTTGGATGTCCATCATCTTGAAGTTGATCTGTGCACAGGTAGCGGGCAGGACCTCTCGGGTCAGAAAGAAGTCATTCGTTTTCAGAAAGCCATTATTGCGGCCGGCAGCCAACCGATTGCGTTGCCGTTTATGCCCAAGGACCCTCGCGTGGTCGATAGTACTGGTGCATTATTACTTCAGAGTATTCCAAAGCGCATGCTGGTGATTGGTGGCGGCATCATTGGCTTAGAGATGGCCACAGTCTACAGCGCACTCGATTCACGCATCGATATTGTGGAGATGATGGATGGCTTGATGGCCGGGGCCGATCGCGATCTTGAGCGCGTATGGGAAAAGATGAACGCCCATCGCTTTGATCGCATTATGCTTAAAACCCGTGCGGTTCGTGCAGAAGCCAAGCCTGATGGTATCGAAGTGTTTTTTGAAGGTGAGAAAGCACCCGATGGCCCGCAACAATACGACCTCGTCTTAGTCGCAGTAGGGCGCACACCAAATGGTAAGAAGATTGATGCAAGTGCTGCCGGAGTGCAAGTTGATGAACGCGGATTTATTCCAGTCGATGCCCAAATGCGAACCAATGTAGCCAATATCTTTGCAATTGGCGATATCGTTGGTCAACCGATGCTAGCGCATAAGGCCGTGCATGAAGGTCATGTTGCAGCTGAAGCAGCGGCTGGTCAGAAGTCCTATTTTGATGCCAAGCAAATTCCGTCGGTGGCCTATACCGATCCGGAAGTCGCGTGGGCAGGCCTCACCGAAGAACAATGCAAGGCACAAGGCATTGCGTACGAGAAAGGCTTATTTCCATGGGCGGCTAGCGGACGAGCCATTGCGAACGGTCGCGATGAAGGCTTTACCAAATTACTCTTTGATGCCAACACCCACCGCATTATTGGTGGAGGAATTGTGGGAACCAATGCAGGCGACCTGATTGGTGAAGTGTGTTTAGCCATCGAGATGGGAGCCGACTCGGTTGACATTGGCAAGACCATTCATCCCCATCCAACTCTTGGTGAATCGGTGGGCTTAGCCGCTGAGGCCCATCATGGATCGTGTACCGATTTACCGCCCGCTAAGAAAAAGTAGTCAAGTGGTTTAGAAGCTTTAGTGCAAATAAAAAACCCCGCCGCAGCGAGGTTTTAATCTCAGACGTTCTAATTACTCAGACGATTTCTTAGAAGCCTTTGCTGCTTTGGTAGCGGCTTTGGTAACGGTATCTGCCGCATTTTGCATATTGGCTTGTGCAACCTCCATGGCATGCTTAAGCGCTTTTTGGCTGGTCTCATAACTGTTATTGGCTGCTGCAATGGCTTGCTTCATCATTTGTACGGCAGCATCAGAACCAGCCGGAGCGTTCTTAGTCCACTCATCGACTAAGGATTGCATTTTTTTCTGGTTAGCAGCGAACTCTGCTTCCGCAGTTTTGGTAAAGGCATGGGAGCTATCTTGTGCAATCTCATAGAGATCACGACCATAGTTCATCATGCGCTCAGCCATCGGCTGAATCATTTCAGCTTGCTGGGCAATCAGTTGCTGTACATCGCGAACTTCTAGTGCTTTCTTAGCGTTGCTCATGCTCTCGCTCAAGCTGTTCTTAGCGATTTGCATATTAAGTTCAAGGAGTTTCTCAACGCTTTTGAGGGCTTGGTTGGTAAGACCGGCGAGGGTCTCTAAGTTGGCCTTTTGGGCTGCCGAAATTTGTTCAGGGGTTAAATTCATGGTGGACTCCTTTAGTTAATTAAGGGAGACTAGTTTTAGTCATCTTATTTATGATTATAGAAGATATTATGTTGCAATGCAACAATGAATGTTACCGGTGCGTAAGATATAAATAATTAAATATAATCAATAACTTAAACAATCAACATGACAAACCTTGAAAGCCTTCTATAGCGATCACTTTGTGCTGCCGTTGCCCAGCGGACACCGGTTTCCGATGGCCAAGTACAAGATGCTGCGTGATTTAGTCCTTGGACTGCCAAACGTCCAATTGCATGAGGCTCCTCGGGCTAGCGATACGGAGCTCCTTCTGGCGCATGACGCTTCATACGTCCAGCGGGTTATTAGTGGAACTCTCAGTGAGGCAGAGCAGAAAGCGATTGGTTTTCCGTGGTCCGAGAAAATGGTCGAGCGCTCTCGTCGCTCGGTGGGCGCTACGATTGCGGCTTGCCAATCCGCCCTTAAAGAGGGTGTGGCCGTCAATCTAGCAGGTGGTACCCATCACGCCTACCGAAACAAGGGATCTGGCTTTTGTGTTTTTAATGATGCCGCAATTGCAGCGCGTGTTTTACTGAAAAGTCCGATTGGTCCCCAAAAAATTGGTATTTTGGATCTGGATGTGCACCAAGGCGATGGCACGGCTGCGATTTTGCAAAACGATGCTGTAATTTGCACGGTCTCGATCCATGGGGAGAAAAACTATCCATTTGCAAAGACCAGTAGCGATCTGGATATTGCCTTAGCCGATGGTAGCGGCGACACCATTTATCTAGAGGCGCTCGAGCAGGCTCTCGAGTTTCTATCCAAACAAGGAATGCAGTTTCTGATTTACTTAGCAGGTGCCGATCCCTTCGAAGGCGATCGTTTAGGTCGTCTAACACTGACGAGCGAGGGATTAGCGGTGCGCGATCAACGCGTCATGGCATTTGTGAAAGAGAAGGGCATCCCAATCGCCATCGCGATGGCAGGAGGGTATGCCAATCCAATTGAAGATACGGTGCGAATCCATTATCAAACGATACAAATTGCGTGTGAGCATCAGCATACAATACGCGTTTCTATGCCTCCGTCCACTTCATGAAGTCAGCCACTCCGATTGAGGCATTTGCCGCGCCATTGTTTGTATTTATCTGGAGCACGGGTTTCATCATTGCGCGCTTTGGGATGCCGTATATGGAGCCAGCCACATTTTTATTTCTGCGCTTTACAGGCGTACTGATGATCATGGGCCTCATCATTTTGTTTTGGAAACCCATTTGGCCCAATCACTCCCAAACCATTCATATTGCAGTGGCTGGGGCGCTCTTGCAATTTGGGTATGTCATGGGTGTATGGAGCGCAGTGCGTTTGGGCATGACCGCTGGACTGATCGCGTTAATTGTGGGCTTGCAGCCTATCTTGACGGCATGGAGTGCCTCGTGGGTTGCTGAGCGGGTTAACTATCGCCAATGGCTTGGCTTGGTTCTGGGGATTGGTGGCGTGGCTTTGGTGGTTGCCGATAAAACCAGCTTTCTGGATATTCCAATGAGTGCCTATGGTTTTGCGATTGCCGCGCTATTTGCCATTACCTTTGGCACGCTTTACCAGAAAAAATACTGTCCTGATTTTGATCTTCGGGCCGGATCGATGATTCAGTTTTCAATCTCGACCGTTTTGTGTTTAATCGTTGCTTTGCTGTTTGAGACCCGCCAGATCGTCTGGAATGCGCCAGTGATTGGCGCCTTACTGTGGGGTATTTTGCCAACCTCGATTGGTGCAATTAGTTTGTTGTTTATCTTGATCCGCAAAGGTGCCGCCACAAAAGTAACCAGCCTTTTGTATTTGACGCCCCCAACCACAGCCCTGATGGCCTGGGTTTTGTTCGATGAGCCCTTGACGCTCATGATGCTAACTGGACTATTGCTCACCATGACCGCGGTGATTTTGGTCAACTACCAAGGAAAAATAGTAACCAAGCGCTAATCCAGTTATTATTACGAAACTGTACTGAATTCTGGGATTTATATTGAGATTGATTCAAGCGGTCATTTATTCAGTAACTCATTCTTTGCCTGCCTTGCAGACAAGGGTTCGATACCCCCTCCAGATTCTTCTCCTTGGCATTTTTAGCTTCACTCTCGGTATCGCCGAGCCGGCTCTTGCCCAATCCTCTACCGGAACGCAGACGAACAAACCTAAACAGAGTGCTCAAGGAAATAAATCCACTGCAGTTCAAAAACCAAAGTCTTCGAATTCAAAACAGGTCCGCACCACGGTTAATCGTCCCAAGAATCCTCCGCAGGCGGCTGCTCGCCCATCGTTTGCGACGGCGATGGGGTTGCGCAACCAGCCCGATGACCTCAATCTCAAGTCGAGCGTGGCCATGGTGGTGGACCAGCATTCGAAAGAAATTCTTTTTGAGAAAAACCCTGATGTCAGTTTGCCAATTGCGTCCATTACAAAGCTCATGACTGCCATGGTGGTGCTCGACTCCAATGCGCCCCTTGATGAGGTGCTAACCATTACGCAAGAGGATGTGAAGATTTATTCAAAATCCCGCTTAAGTCTGGGTGCCAAGTTAACGCGCGAAGAAGCGTTGTTATTAGCACTCATGTCCTCCGAGAATCGCGCCTCCTATTTATTAGCCCGTAATTATCCTGGTGGGGCAAAGGCTTTTGTCGAGGCCATGAACCATAAGGCGTATTCGTTGGGAATGACAAACTCCAGCTTTACCGATCCAACCGGTTTATTGGCCACCAATGTATCGACTGCTGAGGACTTAGCCAGAATGTTGGTTGCGTCTTATAACTACAAATTGATTCGGGAGTTCTCGGTCTGGCCTGATACCACCTTGGTGATTAATAAACGCCCGCAGGTGTTCTTAAATACCAACCGTCTTGTGCGCGCTGGTGATATGGAAATTGGTTTACAGAAAACCGGATTCATCAGTGCGGCAGGTAAGTGCTTGGTGATGCAAGCGAAAGTTAATGGCTTGCCATTGCTGTTGGTTTTCTTGGACTCCGTTGGAACCCAATCGCGATTTGCCGATGCAGTGCTCGTACGTGATTGGATTGAGAGCTATCAGCCTGGTGAGCCCAAGCCAATTCGCCGCCTCACCATGTAAGGTTAATCTTTTTTAGAGCTTGGTTTATATCCCAGGCCCTTGGAAATCTGCAGCGCAGTTTCTTGTAAAGCCTTGAGCCAATCAGGTTGCATGCGATCGGTTGGAGAGCTAAGCGATAGACCCGCCACTAACTTACCAGCGTCATCCAAAATTCCGGCGGCGAGGCAACTCACCCCGAGTTCAAGCTCCTCGTTATCTCGCGAATGACCCACGTGGCGAACACTCCCAAGCTCGCTCTCAAGCTTACTCAATTGCGTAATGCTATTGCGTGTATGACCAGCAAGACCCGTACGGGTTGCATAAGCGCGTACTTGATTGGGATCATCCACCGCCAAGAATAATTTACCGACAGAGGTCAGATGCAAGGGCGCACGACCACCAATTGCTCGGACCACTTGCATGCCAGAGCGCTCACTGTAAGCGCGGTCGACATAGACGATTTCATCGCCTTGGCGAACTGAAAGGTTAACCGTCTCTCCAGTCAGCTTATGAAGCGCTCGCATTGGCAATTGGGCGGCTTCTCGAACCGATAAACGCTCTTTCACTAAATTACCGAGTTCCAAAAGTCGTAAGCCCAGTCTGTAGGTGCCGCCATCACCGCGCTCCACCAGGCGACACGCAACCATGTCATTAAGAATGCGGTGAGCGGTAGAGGGATGTAAGCCGGTTTTTTGAGAGAGCAGTTTGAGGCTGCTGGCTTCTTCTTGATCGGCCAAGCAATCAAGTAAGTTCATCATGCGCTCGACGACCTGAATCGCCGTCTTGCCGACATCACCCGGGTTTTTGTTTGCCTTGCTATGCATTTCAATGATTGTAATGAGTTTTTACAGCATTGCGTATTGTGAAATCTAATAGTAAATCAACACGGGCGATTCAACAACTGAGAAGCGAATGAAGTATCTAAGGAAAGGCCCGCACACAATCCACAATTAGTTTAGGACCTTGATAAATGAGTCCCGTATAGATTTGCACCAAACTGGCGCCGGCATCCAGTTTTTGTTTGACATTCTCACCTGAAAGAATACCTCCAACCCCAATGATGGGAATACGGTTGTGAAGCACCTGAAATAAATCATAAATCGTTTGATTAGAGCGAACTAAGATAGGTGACCCTGAGAGACCGCCAGTTTCATGACCGTGCTCAAGCTCTTCTACACCGGTGCGAGCAATGGTGGTGTTTGTGGCGATCACCGCATCAATCTCAAACTCAATTAAAAGGTCGGCGATCAACTTGAGATCCGCCGCTTCGAGATCGGGTGCAATTTTCAGAAAAATTGGCTTACGTACGCTAAATTGTTGACTTAAGTCCTCACGTGTTTGATAAAGTGCTTGTAATAACTGGCGCAACATCACCTCACTTTGAAGATCGCGTAAGTTTTTAGTATTCGGTGATGAGATATTGGCAGTAATGTAGCTTGCCACAGGATAGACGTTGCGCATACCGATGACGTAATCATTGGCAGCGTTCTCGATCGGCGTACTCGCGTTCTTCCCAATATTAAGACCAATGACACCGCCGTCTTGATAAAACCGTGAGCGCTTGACGCGTTCAATACAGGCATCCACTCCATCGTTATTAAAGCCCATGCGATTAATTAATGCGTGTGCACTGGGCAGACGAAACATGCGCGGCTTGGGATTGCCGGGTTGTGGCAAGGGTGTCACTGTGCCAATCTCTAAGAACCCAAAGCCAAGGCTCGCGAGTGCGTCAATATGCTTGCCATCTTTATCTAAGCCGGCAGCCAAACCCACTGGATTACGAAATCGTAGTCCACAAAGTTCAACTGGCTTGATGATAGGTTTGCCAATCAAGGCCTTCAGAAGTCCGCAGCGTTCTAAGCGATCAAGTTGGGCAAATGAGAAATCATGAGCCTCTTCGGGGTCTAGTGAGAACAGCAGGGGACGAACAAGCGGGTAGGTATTAATCATCAGTAAGCTGATGCGGCAACAAGCGTTGCCACTGATCGTTGATCAATCCTTCGAGTGGTTGAAATTTAATCTTGTATGACATTTTAGGACTTTGTGCGATGTAGTAGCCCAAATATAAATAGGGAAGACCGAGTAGCTGAACCTGATCAATTTGCCACAACACACTATAGGTACCATAGCTCGTACTCGTTTGACTGGAATCATAAAAGGTATAGACCGACGAGATCCCTTGCTCCAAAACATCAATCATGCTTACCATACGCAAACGACCAGGATGTGGATCATTCGGACCATCCCGAAACTCCACCATGCGCGAGTTAACCCGACTTTGCAATAAGAACTGCGTATATTGCTCTTGGTTGTCGTACTCCATCAAGCTGGAGTGATGACGGGTTGATTGATACTGCTGATAGAGTTGGTAGTGCTCGTCAGTAAACGCAAGACTTAAGACCTGAGTTTGCAATCCGGCGTGTTTTTGCCAAGTGCGGCGTTGACTGCGATTGGGGGTAAAGGAAGTCACCGGAATGCGCGTCGCGATACAGGCTCTGCAATGATCGCAATAGGGTCGATAGGTATACGAGCCACTGCGACGAAAACCTGCATTCACGAGATTGCTATAGACATCAGCGCCAATCGAATGCGTGGGTGTGGCAACTTGCGAGCGGGCAATTTGCTGTGGAATGTAGCTACACGGATAAGGTGCTGTGGCATAAAACTGAATCGCCGTAATCGGTAATTCGTGGACGCGGCTCATCGCAGGTATCTTTCCAGAATGAATTTATCCATCACCCATTTTCCTTGGGTTGGAGCAAGCACAGCACGCTCTACATGCCTCAGGAACTCGGGGCGGCTAATGGGCATGGCCCCCAATGAGCGAAGGTGGGCGGTCTCTTGTTGGCAATCAATGAAGGTCACCCCATGATCGTAGCACCATGCGCACAAGGCTGCTAAAGCGAGCTTGGAAGAGTCGCGAACCCTGGAAAACATCGACTCTCCAAACACCATCGCCCCAAAAGAGACGCAATATAAGCCACCAATAACGTGGTGATTCTGCTGCAAGGTGATGCAATGGGCATGACCTTGTTCATGCAATGCCGTGTATGCATCCATGATTTCATGGGTAATCCACGTGCCATCTTGGCCCTGGCGTTCGGTAGTGGCGCAGGCGCGCATCACCCCCGGAAAATCATAATCAACTCGTAAGGTCATGCTCGGATCATCTAGGCATGCTCGGATTGTTTTACGCAATGACTGACTAATTTTGAGATCAGCGGGATTAAGGGTCATGCGTGGATCAGGTGACCACCATAACACTGGCTGATGATCGGAGTACCAGGGAAAAATACCACTTCGGTAAGCACGCTCCAACTGTCCAGAATAGATCCGTTCACTCACTGCCAATAGGCCTGGCACCTCTGGGTCGGGATCAGGTTGAGTAAGCGGATTGGGGAATGGATCGCTTGGGCCAAGCCACGGGATGGTGCTCATGATCGACGATACAACTTACTCAATGCGTTCGTTGGGCAAAATATCCCGCGATCGCGTTCGGCCTTGCTGAAAACCGTCGGTATGAAGATCCTCAAAAAACCATTGCAAAGTTTGCTTCACCGTCGGAAAGGCAAGCTCAGACCAAGGGATCTGAGCTTCGGTAAATAAACCGACCTCTAAACTTTCAACACCCGCTTCAAAGTGGGGTGTGCGCATCTGCGCTAAATAAAAAAGGTGGACTTGTTCGACGTGTGCCACATTGAGGAGCGAGAAAAGGGGGCCAATATCGACATGCGCCCCTGCCTCCTCGAGGGTCTCGCGGGCGGCGCCGTGTTCGGTACTCTCGCCGATCTCTAAGAAGCCCGCTGGCAGAGTCCAATAACCATGCCGAGGCGCAATCGCGCGTCGACAGAGTAGCACTTGGTTTTCCCAAACCGGAATGGTGCCAACCACATTGCGCGGATTACGATAATGGATCTCACCGCATTGCGCGCAGACATGACGCATGCGCGTATCGTCAGGCGGTATTTGCAGGCGGACATTGGAGCCGCAGGAGGAGCAGTAGTTCATAAATGAGCCGGAATCATTCCACGCAAAGCATTGCACAGCATTATTTCATTAGCGTTTACTACCTGGGCAATAGTCAGGTTCGCCTCGCGGGCATTCAAGCTCGGATCTGCTAAGATGACCGATCGCATCACACCGGGCAGCACCCCTGCAGATAATGGCGGGGTAAGCCATGGCCCATTGACCTCCTCGCGGATCAACACACTCGTGCGACCACCTTCGGTAACATGCCCATGCTCATTAACAAATAAGGCATCAAAGCCACCCAGCTCGACTGCCTTTTGCCATGCGGCATCGTAGAGCACACGTTCGCTAACCTTGTGACGTAATAAAGGGTTATGCGACTGCATGGTGAGTTGCTGTGGCGTGTAATCAGCTTGCATAATTTCGTGAGCCCAAAATAACTGAACAGGACCGGGGAGCATCTCAATGATTGAATGAGACAGCGACAGTTGGCCTGTTGAGCTTAAATCAATCCTTACCCGATGGACACGATCGTGAATCAAATTTATGCAAGCCGCTTGTACCAACTCAAGTAAGGTATCGAGATTGAGCACAATACCCAAATCACGGGCTGAGCTCGATAGGCGCTCGAGATGCTTTGACCAGTTTGCCATTCGGGCGAGGTCGCTACCAGGATCAAAACGAATGGTTTCAAAGATCCCCACACCGCTTGGTAGGCTCGTTAAGAATGCTGCCTTCAGTTGGCACTCTTGGTATTCCGTATTTGCATCGGAGTCCATGGTAATACCCGCACCCACACCTAGCACAAATGAAGATGCGTTCGCTTGGGGATTACATTCCATCTGCAGCGTGCGTATTGGCACACTCATGGCAAAGTCGCCGTTAGGATCAAACCAACCTAATGCCCCGCAATACCAACCGCGCGGTTGATCTTCAAGCGCTTGAATGATCTCCATACTGCGTTTTTTGGGAGCCCCTGTTACTGAGCCGCAGGGGAACACAGCCCGAAGCACATCCTCCATCCGGAGATCGGCTCGAGGCTTTGCTTGTACAGTTGAGGTCATTTGCAAGACCTGACCATGTTGTTTGACCTCAAATAATTGCGGAACTGTTACTGACCCGACTTCAGCAATGCGACCTAAATCATTCCGAAGTAAATCTACAATCATTACGTTCTCTGCTCGATTTTTTGGGTCGCTTGCTAATTCGCTTGCTTGCACAATGTGCGCATCCGCTGTTCCTTTCATTGGTTTCGCCGTCAGAAGATTATCAGTGCGTCGAATAAAAAGCTCTGGCGATTGCGATAAGACAATATCATCCCCATCTTCGATGAATGCGCCATATCGCCCAGGTTGTCTTGTTCTCAGATGTGAATAAAGCCCAAGTGGTGAACCATAGGCCTTGCCATAAATTCGGTAGGAGTGATTAATTTGATAGGTATCGCCCGCCGCAATCCATTGATGGATTTGCGCAATATCTTCGATAAAGCGCTCGCGGTGAATTGATTGATGCAGGTCTAGAATGCCGCTGGGTGATTGATTTGTTTTTAAACATTCTTGTAGCAGTCCATCAACGGCATCTTTTGAGTATTTAGCAAGACCAATAAACGACCATGCTCTTAAAAGGGGAAGCGGTTCTGCATACTTGCAGGGGATGCCTTGCAATTGATAACCCAGCTCATAAGCGAACAGGGCCACCACATACTCGCCCCGTTGCAAGGCAGATTCGATGCCGTCAAAGCAAGCCTGTACCTCGCTGAACCGATTGGCAGACCATTTTTTTTGGACTCGTTGATAGAGTCGACTAGTCGGTTGCTCGCGACTACTCTCAACATCGTCGAGTAAAAACATTGTGTTTATTTTAAGATCGTAGCTGACTCTATCACTACCGGTGTGTTTGGCACATCAGCCATGCGTCCGCGTGGTGTTGAAGCAACCCCGGTTGGTACCAGCTTAATCTTATCGATGGTTTGTGTCCCTGAAATCACTTTTCCAAAGACCGTGTAGCCATTACCCATTGCATTCGGAAAATCCAAACCCGGATTGTCTTTGACATTGATATAAAACTGCGCGGTTGCTGAATCTGGATCCGAAGTTCTTGCCATGGCGATGGTGTAGATCTGATTCTTTAAACCATTTTGTGCTTCTGACACCACGGGTGGCTGCGTTGGTTTTTGTACTAGTTCGGTGGTAAAGCCACCACCTTGAACCATAAAACCATTAATAACCCGATGGAATACGGTACCGTTATAAAAGCCACTCTTTACATAAGCTAAAAAATTATTGACGGTTTTGGGAGCCTTGTCGGAGTCAAGATCGACGACGAAGTTACCGAGGTTGGTCTTAAATTCCACCTTGGGTCCTGCGTACGAGAACCCAGAGAGTGTGGCGATACTAACTGCGAGACCAAGTGAGAGCCAAAATTTGCGCATTGTATTTCCTTTAATTGCAATGGTTATGGATGCTTCATTGTATTAGCGATTCGCACATGCTTGGGCAAGTTCATTCCAGGCTGTGGTGTAGTTGGGGCTACGTTGTGAAGAGCGCATGGTCCACTGCGGGCGTAAACCAGCGGCTGCTAGGCGCAGTGTATTAGAGCCGTACTCTTGATTGAGTCGATCCATTACCTGCATGAGCTGGGATGAGCGCTCGCGTCCTGGCGTATGACAAAAAAGATCGCCTTGCTCATGGCCTGCTGGATGTAGGCCTAATAACATTACCCCCGCTTTCTTATACGCAAAGCCAGGGCGGTAAATTCGTTCGACACCCGTACTGACATGTTTGGCTAGTTCACGTATGTCATTCGTACCCACTAATAGGGGAATGGTGATGCTCTTGGCATATTGAGGGTGATGGGGTGCAAATGGATTGGTACGTAGATAAACGAGAAGATGCGAACACCAGGAACCTTGCTGGCGTAATTTTTCAGCTGCACGCGTGACATAACTCACTACCGCTTGGCGTAATTCATCGAGTTGGTGGACGGGCTTACCAAAACTTTTACTTGAAATAATTTGGTGCTTACGAACTGCCTGATGGTCTTCGGTATCCTCTAAATCAAGACAACTAATCCCATTGAGCTCATGCACAGTACGCTCAAGTACTACACCAAAGCGTTTACGAATCAAACTAGTTGAGGCATATTTCAGATCGCATACGCTACGTATACCGAATTGCTCGAGTTTGATCTTTAGACGTCGACCAACCCCCCACACTTCGCCGATATCAATATCGGCCATCAAGGCGTCGGCCTCAAGGCGATTGCAATGCGACCAGCTAAATACACCTTGATAGTGCAAGCGTTTCTTGGCAATGTGGTTGGCTAATTTGGCCAAGGTCTTGCTATATCCAATCCCAACGCAGGTTGGTAGTCCTAAGTATTGCTTGATACGCTTACGCATTTGGTGAGCATGCGCTACCAAGTCATTTGGGATGCCTGTTAGATCAAGAAAGCATTCATCAATTGAGTAGATTTCTTGATGGGGCGTAAATTCTCCCAAGAGGGCCATGAGGCGAGCGCTCATATCGCCATACAGGGTGTAGTTGGAGCTTAGCCAAATTAAGCCGTGTGAGCGCATCAGATGTTTGGCTTCAAAGAAGGGGGCCCCCATCCGAATTCCGAGTGCGCGGGCTTCTTGGCTGCGGGCAACGATGCAACCATCATTGTTTGATAAAACCACAACGGGTTTACCTTCGAGGCGAGGATTAAATACGCGCTCACACGAGACATAAAAATTATTGCCATCCACCAGAGCAAAGACAGGGCGCATAGGTAAGCTACACCTTATGGATTACGTGGGCTACAACCCCCCAAATTTGCAACTCTTGTCCCTGACGAATCTCGATTGCAGGGTAATCAGGATTATCGGCACATAACAAAATTTTGCCGCGTTGCTGATGTAAGCGTTTAACAGTGAGCTCCCCGTCGAGTGCTGCAATCACGACGCGACCATGACTGGGTTCGAGCGAGCGATCCACCACCAATAAGTCACCATCATGAATACCCGCCCCAATCATTGAGTCGCCCTTGACCCGCAAGAAAAAAGTAGCCTCTGGATGCAAAACCAAGTGTTCGTTGAGATCAAGGCGTTTGTCGTAATGATCGGCTGCTGGTGACGGAAATCCAGCAGGCGCACGTCCGGCAATCAGAGGGCGATAACACGATTTGCGCCGGATGGGGGTGAGGCACGAGGACGGCAGAGGGGGTAAATGAACCGATTTCATATACTGTATATTTATACAGTATATAGTAATTTTGTTAGTTCAGAAACGGTCAACGCATTACGGCTTATTCGCCTGCTTATCCAAGCCACGTAAGAAGGCCATGCGCTCTGCAATCTTACTTTCGAGGCCACGCTCAACCGGTTCATACCAATGCGGCTCTGCCATGCCCTGGGGTAGATAGGATTCTCCTGCGGCGTAGGCATGAGGCTCATCATGCGCGTAGCGATAGGCATGACCATGCCCTAGGTCTTTCATGAGTTGCGTTGGTGCATTACGCAAATGCACCGGCACTTCACGACTGCGATCGGTCGCAACAAAAGCGCGAGCCGCATTAAACGCTTGGTAGCTCGCATTACTCTTGGGCGCAACTGCCAGATAAACCACGGCTTGCCCCAAGGCCAGTTCGCCTTCGGGAGATCCCAAACGCTCATAGGTTTGTGCAGCATCATTAGCAAGCTGCATCGCGCGTGGGTCCGCTAGACCAATATCTTCCCATGCCATCCGAATAATCCGGCGCGCTAGATAGCGAGGGTCAGTCCCGCCATCGAGCATGCGGCATAGCCAATAGAGCGCTGCATCGGGGTGAGAGCCGCGCACTGATTTATGCAAGGCTGAGATCTGGTCATAAAACTGATCACCGCTTTTATCAAAACGTCGTACATTGAGATTTAAGCTACTCTCAATCAAAGCCCGATCTACTGTGGAAATACCTTGAGTGCGGACGGTTTGTTGCAATTGCTCAATTAAGTTCATTAAGCGCCGCGCATCCCCGTCGGCATAGGCCACAATAGTTGTCATGGCATCGTCACTGAGCGCAACGGTTGGTAAGGCATGATCACACGCACGCGCTAAGAGCTGCCTTAACTCATCACCGGTCAGTGGCTTCAGAACATAGACCTGAGCGCGCGAGAGGAGGGCGGCATTAACCTCAAACGAAGGGTTCTCGGTGGTTGCGCCAATCACGGTGAAAAGACCAGATTCCATATGCGGCAGCAGCGCATCTTGTTGACTCTTATTAAACCGATGAATCTCATCAACAAATAAAATCGTTTGCCGACCAAACTGAGCCATGTCATGATGCGCTTGCTCAATCGCCTCTCGGATTTCTTTAACACCTGCAAGAACGGCTGAGATCGCAATAAAGGAGTGACGAAAGGCCTGTGCGGATAATCTAGCAATCGTGGTTTTGCCAACTCCGGGCGGTCCCCACAAAATCATCGAATGTGGTTGACCGCTTTCAAAGGCTAAGCGTAATGGTTTACCAGGTCCTAATAAGTGTGCCTGACCAATCACTTCCTCGATGGTCTTGGGACGCAAGGCCTCGGCCAATGGCGCAATGGGTTTGGAGTCAAATAGGCTAGGCATCATCTTCGTATTCTCGCACTTTTGTACGTTGTTATATTGTCATGACCGCGACATAAAGTCCGCTAAAATGCAGGCTATGAACGAAGATAAAGAATTCTCATTTGAAAAGAAGTTACGTCCTTTGCCACGTTGGATATTTATGTCCCGCTGGCTACAAGCCCCCCTATATATCGGACTAATTGTTGCGCAAGGCGTTTATGTCTGGCAGTTCTGGATGGAGCTTGTTCATTTAATCTCAATGATGAAGGATAAGGACTTAACTGAGACTGCCTTGATGTTGGTTGTATTGGGATTAATCGACGTGGTAATGATCTCAAATCTTTTGGTGATGGTGATTGTGGGTGGTTGGGAAACCTTTGTGTCGCGCCTTGATCTACAAAATCATCCCGATGAGCCTGAATGGCTCTCTCACGTCAATGCAGGTGTCCTAAAAGTCAAATTAGCAACCGCAATTATTGGCATTTCCTCAATTCATTTATTGAAGACTTTTATCAACGCCTCTGCCTACGATGAGAAAACACTGATCTGGCAAACCTTGATCCACGTGACCTTTGTGTTGTCGGCTATTTCTATTGCCTACACTGAAAAAATTATTACCAGCACCTATCATAAGAAGCACGAGTAACTAGGCGTTGCGCACCAAGCTAGTTAGGCCCGCCCATATCAAACAAATTGCTGCCACAACTGTTAAATGCGTACGCATAGTGAGAAATGCACTCGCGGTGTCTGGGCTTGTAAAGTAATAGCGGTAGGTGTTTTGATCAATCACACGCTGGACGACGAGGGTTGCTGCGAGTAGTAAAAGCGCAAGTGGAATAAAGATATGAATTGCCAACCAAGCAATTAGCGCTGGCATGATTCCCCAAATCCAAACACTGTGATCAAGCCAGCGATTCTGGGTTGACTCGCCAATCGTCTTAAAGCAAGCCCCCCAGTGCAAAGCGCCCAAAAATGAGGCGATCACCGCACCATATGCAACCAATGACTCAAGAGCGATAAGGTCATTGGGGCTGTCAGCCAACTGCACCATAAATGCCAGTCCAATAAATGGAATTAAGCCGGCATACCCGAGGATCCGCACAATTGCTGGCAGCATCTTACTTCGTGTCGTAGGCATAGACTCCACGCCCAGTCTTGCGTCCAAGCTGTCCCTTGGCAACTAAATCAACCAGTAGCGGTGATGGGCGATATTTATCATCTTTAAATTCGTGGTGATACACCTCCATAATTGCTAGGCAAGTATCTAAACCAATTAGATCAGCCAATGCCAGTGGACCGATGGGGTGATTGCACCCAAGTTTCATGCCGGTATCAATATCTTCTGGACTCGCAATTCCTTCATGCAAGACAAAGAAAGCTTCATTAATCATTGGTAGAAGGATGCGATTCACCACAAAACCTGGTGAGCTTTGTACCGTAATGGGTTCCTTGCCCATGCGCGTGGCCATTGCAAGTACGGCCTTTAGGGTCTCGGGACTCGTTTGCTTGCCCATAATGACTTCAATTAGAGCCATTAGGGGTGGGGGATTAAAGAAATGAATCCCAATAAAGCGCTCTGGTCGTGAGTTGCGTGAACCCAGATGCGTAATCGAGATGGATGAAGTATTGCTCGCAATAATGGCATCTTTGCTGACCACCTGATCCACTTGATGAAGAATCGATTCTTTAATGGTTTGGTTCTCTGTGGCAGCCTCAATCACCAAAGAGACAGAAGCAAGATCGGCGTAATGTGTCGTTGTTTTAATCCGCGCCAATGTTTGGGATTTTTGCTCAGCACTAATCGCTTCTTTCTTAATGAGTCGATCGAGGCTGTAATTGAGTGCTGCCAACCCTTTTTCCAGTGCTGTATCGCTAACATCTAGCAAAACGACATCGTAGGCAGCGCTTGCAGCAACCTGAGCAATACCATTGCCCATTGTGCCAGCGCCAATAATTCCGATTTTTGAGATATCCATTTTTACGTTTATTGGTAAAAGAAGGATATTATTTTACTGTTTTAGTGTCCTGAATTCAGTATTCCAGATGCTGCCAAAACAAGAATAACCACTTCCAGTATCGCAATGCCAAGATAGAGATAGTCCGAGTTCTTGGCAAGAATCGGAATAATTCTGAGATAGCAAAGGACCGTTATCAAAGACAGCGTAGTGATACCCAAAAAATTCATATAATCACTTTTGCTTGCGTGCATCAGCCAATCCCACCCCGTTGGTGAGCCTGTTACCTTATTGAATTCCTCCGCAGATAGCGACCAATATTTTGCGAAATGCTCGAGTTGGATATGAGGTTCAGAAGTGAATCCAAAAATATAATTTGTAAAACTAAAGATTAGTAATACAAAACCGACACGCATACCGTGCTCAAGCCATTTTGCATAAACAAGTTGTTCTTCTCTTATTTTTATCATTATTAATTCAAATTTCCAGGCCTTTAAGTAAGGCGCGAAGTCCTGCGAAGAATAAAAGAACAATAATTATGATGCGAATATATTTGGATTGAATGATCGCCAAAAGCTTTACCCCGATTAAAGACCCAAGCATTACTCCAATGACTGACGGAACAGCAATAATTGCCAAAACAGCGCCTTGATTTATGTAAACCCACACGGCAGAAGTGTCAACAATGGAGAGTAGAAATTTTGAAGATGCAACTGACAGTTTTAGTGGTGCACCCAATACTAAATTTAGTACTGGAACGTTGGCCCAACCCGCTCCCAAACCAAATAAACCAGCCAAAAATCCAATCCCAATAAATAAAAATAGTGCAGGAATAGTGCGATGTACTCGCCAAGAAACATCTCGATTAATTGCGGGATCGTGATAAATCCCATAGATTCTCAAGCTATTTGATAAAGAGTCGCTAGCTGGCACCCGAGGAAACTCGGATTCCTTGGATTTATACATGAGGTAAACGATTAATAGGATTGCAATTCCTAAACAGATTTGAACTATGTTTGCTGGCATTGCCAAGCCAATTAATGCTCCAAAGATGGAAGAGATCGATGCAATAAACGCCATTGGCATCACTAGGCGTAAATCAGCAAGACTTGTTTTGAGGAGCTTGGGGCTAGCGGCAAGCGCACCAGCTAAGGCAATTAGTAAGCCAGCACCCCTAACAAAATCTAGATGGAAAGGAAAAAAACCGCTGACAATCGGAACGAATAAAACACCACCACCGACTCCTCCAAGCACACCAACAACGCCAATTAAAAAGCTAACAACGAATAGTGCTAATGGCCATACCCACCAGTTGTTATCCACCGATAACGAGTTGTTGTCTGCGAAAACATCATTACCAATTAATGATAAGCAAAGCAAAACGGATAAACGCGAGATGCTTAGTGATTGACTAACACTATTTTTCATCCGATAAATTATAACTCAAGCTTAAATACGTTCTAACAATCTATCGTTGATACTGTTGCTTACCGAATAAAATATCTTTTGCTTGAGCGTCATATGCAGGTTTTCTTAAAGATGCAAGAACTGATAATCCGCGTTCAACAGCAGGGCGTTGCTGAATTTCATTAAACCAGCGATTAAAGTGTTTTAGTTTCAAAATATCAATGCCTTGCTTTTCCCAATTTCTTGTCCAGGGAAAAATAGCAATATCTGCAATCGTGTACTCATTCCCTGAAACATAGCGATGCGACCCAAGCTGTTTATCAAGCACCCGGTAAAGTCGTAATGCCTCGTTGGTATATCGATCAATTGCATAAGATACCTTTTCAGGAGCATATAGTCTAAAGTGATGATTCTGTCCAAGCATGGGGCCTAGGCCACCCATCTGGAACATTAACCATTGAAGTGTCTTATAACGATCCGTTGTCGACTGAGGCAAAAATCGTCCTGTTTTACCCGCAAGATATATTAGGATTGCTCCCGATTCAAAAAGATGAAATGGATTTCCATCGGGACCATGAGAATCTACAATCGCAGGGATTTTATTATTAGGACTAATTTTCAAGAAATCCTTTTTGAACTGATCCCCTTTGCTTATATCAATCGGGATGGCTTCCCAGTCTCTTCCTAATACAAAGCCACATTCTTCAAGCATGATATGAACTTTGTGACCATTTGGCGTTGGCCATGAATAAACATGAATCATACGTTAGACCTTTTCATTTAGTTTAAAAAGACGTTCCAAAGCATTTTCTAAGGTTGATTTTTGCTTGGCAAAACAGAACCGAATGTGCCCGTTTTCGTGACGATTAAGATAAAACGATGAGAGTGGAATTGCATTTACTCCAATCTCCTTAGTGAGCCAAGTGCAAAAATCAAATTCACTCAATTGTGATTGTGGAATATTTAGGTCTTTATAGCTTACACATTGAAAGTAAGTACCTTCTTGCTTAAGTAGCTGAAATGGCGTTTGCTGAAGACCCGCTTGGAAGAAATCTCTTTTTTCTTGATAAAAATCCGAGAGCTTGAGATAGTGATGTGGATCGGAGAGATAGTCAGCAATTGCATATTGAATTGGATGGTTTACTGAAAATACATTGTATTGGTGTACTTTTTGAAAGATTTTGGTGAGCGCTTGGGGAGCGGCAACATAGGCAATTTTCCAGCCAGTCACATGAAAGGTTTTGCCAAAACTTGAAATTACAAATGATCGATCAGCAAGCTCGCGATGACTTGCTGCACTAAAAAAATGGTAAGGCTTAAACACCATGTGCTCATAAACTTCATCGCTGATTACCAAGATATTACGATTCTTGATAGCGTTGTACAAATTCTCAATATCCTGCTGAGTCCAAACAGTACCGGTTGGATTGTGCGGACTATTGATAATTATTAAACGGGTTTTATCAGTAATCGAGGCGTTTATTTCGTTCCAAGGCAGTGCGTAAGTCAATTGTTTTGTTTTTGTATCGTGCTGAAGTTTCATTTGGACTGGCACTGGGGTACCCCCAGCCAAATAGATTGCAGGTAAGTAGCTATCAAATGCGGGCTCTATGATTAAAACCTCATCGTCTCTTTCCACACAACTCAAAATTGCCGTGAAAATAGCCTGGGTTGCTCCAGCGGTAATGGTGATTTCTTTGTCAGGGCAATATTCACGACCGTAGAGCGCTCTGATTTTTTGGCTTATTTGCTCGCGTAATTCCTTTACTCCATTCATTGGGGCGTATTGGTTGAAACCTTTGCTGATGTAATGGGTTACAAGTTCAGCTAACTGCGTGGGGCAGGCAAAATCCGGAAATCCTTGCCCTAAGTTGATGGCTTTGTTCTCGGATGCCAACCTTGTCATTACCGTAAAAACGGTGGTTTCATCATTTGGAATTTTTTGGGGGAGATTAAAAGCCATATTTACAGTTATTATTTCGTTTAAGGATTAGGGGCTTTTACCATCATAAATCTAACTTTTCGAATCCATTTATCTGAATACCTATGCTCATCGTTTTGTCACCCGCTAAATCCCTCGATTACGAATCACCACTCAAAATCAAGAAACACACCCTACCTGATTTTATTGGGGAGTCGGCCAAGCTCATTGCGGATCTCAAAAAACTCTCGCCACAACAGGTCGGGAAGTTAATGGGAATCTCAGACCCATTATCAGTTCTGAATGTGGGGCGTTATCGCGATTGGTCAAAAACATTTACAACGGAGAACAGTCGCCCAGCGCTCCTCGCTTTCAATGGGGATGTATACGAGGGTTTTGATGCAAAATCCTTGGATGCGAAGGCCCTTGACTTTGCGCAAGAGCATCTGCGGATTTTGTCAGGCTTGTATGGAGTCTTGCGCCCCCTCGATTTAATGCAACCCTATCGCCTGGAAATGGGCACTGCTCTAAAAAATGCGCGCGGCAAGGATTTGTATGCTTTTTGGGGCGATCGCATTACTAAAGCCCTTGAGAAAACACTGAGTCAACAGAAAAAACCGGTTCTACTGAACTTGGCTTCCGAAGAGTATTTCAAGGTATTGCAAGCCGATGCACTGGGATGCCCAGTCATTTCACCAATTTTTCAGGATGAGAAGGACGGTAAGTACAAAATCATTTCTTTCTATGCCAAGCGGGCACGCGGACTCATGGCGCGCTTTGTAGTGGACAATTGCATCACCGATGTTGCAGACCTTAAGAACTTTAAATCGGAGGGCTATCGGTATAGCGCTGCAGAATCGAAGCCGAATAAACCCGTATTTCGTCGTGCAGAATAAGCGAAGTAAATTCTGAAGTAAACATTTAGCAGGAGTGCTCATTCATTATGGCGGTTCATCGTTCTAAAACATCTCAACGTACCTCGCCTGAGACCGAGCGCTTAGTGGCCGATTCCATTTCTCTGGCAGCATCGGGCAGTCAGATTGAGGATCGGTATTGGGAAGAGCGTTTACGAACCCGCCTACTCAAGCTTTTGAAGAGCCATCATCAATCGGTGATTGATGCAGCTCTTGATCAGACCTTTCGGATTAATACGGTTGCTTTTGAAGTATTGACCGATACTGCTGAGACCTTGGCCGAGTCCATGAGTTTTGAGCATGAGGGTACGCATTGGGATGCATTGCTGATTGCGATGCCCATTGTGGCCCATACCCGTTATCAAATTCCTTCGGGGCCGTTACCCGTTTCCTTAATTGAAGCATCGGCTAGCGCATTGCAACGCGCAGTGGCTGCTGAGGGTACGCAATTTGCGATCGTGCCATGGCTCTACAGCATTGACCAAATGCCTCATTCGCATACCCAGACTCGCAGCTTACTTGAGACCCTGGCGAAAGCTGCTGTATCTGGTGGTGAGATGAAACTCGAGCTGCGTGATATGTCGGAGACGATTGCCGTCCTGGCGGATCCACGATTCATTCTGGTAGTAATCATTGCGCCACATCAGCAACCGATCTTTCGGTGGCAAATGGATGGCCCTCAGCGGCAAGAGCGCGGTGTGGCTCTAGCAGAGTGGCAAAGTGCGATGTACGACCCACTGTGTCAACTCTTACCCGGTTGTGAGTTTGAGCTCCTTTTGCCTGAGGCGTATTTCACGAACTGTCGCTTAGCCGATAAACATGTGCGGCCTTTGAGCATTCGTGCAGCTGTGAACTTTTTAGAGTCTAGCCTTGGCGTACTACCAGTGGGTTTGGCTTGTGTGGTGGGTGCCTTTGGTGAGGAGCAAGCCGATGAATATCGCATCGCATTTAGCCTCAAAGGCTCATCGGAGATTATTTATGGGGTGATTTGGCCCTTATACGATCGAGAGAGTGTGGCGAGTGATGCACTCAATGATGTATCGGACGAGGAGAGCCCGATTAAACGAATTTGCGATGCCTTGCATGACGCAGGCGTGGAAGATGTATTCCGGCATGCTGTCTTATTTACACCCGAGTTATGTGATGATTGTGGGGTACCACTTTTTCCAGATCGGCAGGGGGAGGTGGTTCATGCCGAGATGCCCGAAGATAGTCCTTCGCAGCAACCCTTATTTCATTAATTCGGATTAGCTTGATTACTTCTCGAGGGCGAGAAGATGGGCTTCGTTGCCTTCTTTCATTGCCACGGTCTTGCATTCGTCGGCCAAACGAACACCTGTTTTGATATTAAACAGCATCGCTTTAGGACCAATTACAACTAAGTCGAGACCACTGTCGTAGTTCTTAAACCGCATGCTACCTGGCAGGGACTGCTCTTTGAGCATGGCATACGACTTTTTACGCCATTGCACGATCAGTTTTTCAGCAGGACCGCTCGTAACAAAACGCTCATTGTTACTGCAGGTCCAAATATGGGGGATCGTCAACGCACTCTCTTGAGCGTTAACATCATGCGCAACACCAAGCGTCACACCAACGAGCAATGTTGGAAGTAATGAGCTTGGTAATTTGCGCATGCCATCTCCTATAGTCAACCTCTTCAATGAAATGATCTTAACCCAAAAGATGCTTGACGCCCGCTTGCTCTTCAAGTAACTCATTTAAGGTCAGGGTCATGCGCTCGCGTGAGAATGCGTCGATTTCTAAACCTTTAACAAGGGTGTATTCACCATTTGCACAGATTACGGGGAAGCCATAAATGATCTCGGCAGGGATCTCGTAATCACCGCCTGAAGGAATACCCATCGTGACCCACT
>VGIH01000002.1 GCA_016867965.1 Betaproteobacteria bacterium
TTTAAGGAATGGGCTGAGTATTTGTCGCGGGCAACTCACTTCTGCACCCGTTGCTCGGGCACAGAAGCGGTCGTACGTTCCAGTCGACGAGGCGTTATTAAACCCCGATTTAGTCGAGGTCTGTAACTAAGGAAGCGAGTGTTTCATGGGGGAGGGTTTCGACATGCATGGGATAACCCTTGTGGTCGCAACCCACCATCATCTGAGCACCCGCCTTGAGCGCGTCTTTCATGGCCGGTGTTAGTGGAATGCGCAGGAAATGCACGGCCGAGGTTTTCTCGGTCGTTGCTCGCTCTAAATCCTCGTCGGCAATTGCATAGACCCGTGGCTGACCTTCAATCTCAATAAAGATCTGATCTTCAACACCAACCAACTTTGCAAGCGCGACGCGACGATCTGCCTCATTGGGGTACTCAATCATCATGGTGACCTTAAAGTCCGAACCACCAGGTACCATGGGGTTGTATGCATCCAACTCATCTTGAATACCTTCGTCTTCGAAGGTTTTCTCAACGCGTAACATCTCTTGAATCTGATAACGCATTAAGAACTCGTTTTCAAAGATGAGAGTAAGGTGATCGCCTAAATGAACAGTGCGCAGTTTGCGTTCAGCAATGGCGCGCGCTCTGATGTCAGGACGTGCTTTGTGATAAGTCTCAAGGCTTAATAAACTATCGCGAGTAATTTTTCCCATTTCAATTGATCCTGTTGTCATGATTTAGAGTCCGTAGGCTTTGGCCATTAGTGTTAGTGGATGCGCCATGGCAGTTTTCGGCAAACCAAGTTCATCCATCCCTTGAGCAATATGATGCCCAGCGAGTTGGCAATCGGAGCTAATGTAATTGGGCGATTCTTCGGCCATGCTGCGAAATACTGGACGACCAATTTTCATCGCCATTGCATGAAACTCTTTTTTTACACCCCACGTTCCTGAGTGGCCTGAGCAGCGCTCAACCACATTCACTTCAGTACCTGGAATGAGTTTGAGTGCTTCAGCGGTCTTCTGGCCAACGTTTTGCACGCGTGAGTGGCAGGCAACGTGATAGCTCACATGACCCAGCTCTTCTTTGAAGTCTTGATTGAGGAGGCCATCTTTACTGCGCGCAATAAAGTACTCAAACGGATCCCACATGGCTTCTTTGACCGCTTGCACATCAGCATCATCTGGGAACATGAGGGGTAACTCTTGTTTGAACATCAGGGTGCACGATGGAATTGGGGTCACGATGGCGTAACCCTCACGCGCCAATTTAGCAAGTTTGGGGATGTTCTTATCTTTATTTTCTTTTACGGATTCAAGGTCACCCAATTCGAGTTTTGGCATTCCACAGCACGCCTCTTTATCAACTAGCGCATAGGGAATCTGATTGTGATTCAGAATCTTGATGAGGTCTTGGCCAATACCGGGCTCGTTGTAGTTGATGTAGCAGGTTGCATAGATGGCGACCTTGCCAGGAGTGCGTTGACCATCTTTAACTGGAAACGCCGCCGATGTCTTCGCCAATTGTGGGAAGGTCTTCGCAGCATACTCAGGAACCCACGCTTTTTTATCAACGCCTAAAGCACCTTCCATTACCAGTCGTGTAACACCCATGTTATTGACCGCATTGACTGCTTGGGTCACGATTGGAATGCCTGCAAATTGACCGAGTTTGTCCGTAGACGATAACAATTTGTCGCGAAAGGTCGTTTTACCCTCTTTGAAGGCAACCGCTTTGGCGCGCAACATGAGGTGAGGGAAATCAATATTCCACGGGTGAGGTGGGGTGTAGGGGCATTTGGTCATGTAGCAAACATCACACAGATAACACTGATCAACAACTTTTTGATAATCCGCTTTCGCTACCCCTTCCACTTCACCTTCTTCGGTCGCATCGACAAGATCAAAAAGGGTTGGGAATGAGCCGCACAGGTTGACGCAGCGACGGCAACCATGGCAAAGATCGAACACCCGCTCTATCTCGGCTTCAAGCTTTTCGGTGTTGTAGAAGTCCGGATTTGTCCAGTCCAGGGGGTGTCTGGTTGGGGCTTCGAGATTACCTTCGCGTAAAGTCATGGGTTTACCTTCGAGAGAAAAATTAAGATGGACGCAGTTTAGGGTTTTTTCCTATGATAGCCAAATTGTATTAATTAAAAATATTGATAGATTTTATTTAAATAACTGATTTATATGGATTTTTATGGATTATTGATTTCCACTGGGGTTGTTGCCTTAGCGGAAATCGGGGATAAGACCCAGCTTTTATCCTTGATGCTCGCTGCGCGCTATCCCAAACATGCTTGGCCAATTGTGTGGGGGATCCTGCTGGCAACCCTTGCCAACCACGCCCTGGCCGCCTATGTGGGGCATTGGGTTGCTGGGCTACTGAGTCCTGATCTATTGCGTTGGATCTTGGGGATTGGATTTTTAGCCCTCGGCGCATGGCTACTCATTCCCGACAAACTGGATGAAGGCCAGGCCGCAAAACCAGCCAAAGGGGCTTGGGCAATTTTTGTCTTAACCACCAGCTTGTTCTTCATTGCTGAAATGGGAGATAAAACCCAAATCGCGACGATTGCGCTCGGTGCAAAGTACGACAGTGTTTTATCTGTAACCCTTGGAACCACTCTGGGCATGATGTTAGCGAATGCCCCGGCAGTATGGCTTGGACAACAATTTACCAAGCGCTTGCCAATTGCGTGGGTGCATCGGATTGCCGCCACGATTTTCATTGTGCTTGGAATGGCTACTCTACTTTGGGGTGGGAATCTTACCTAATTACTTATTTAGGAAGCAACTAAAATCATTTCATGCGAACTGATTCTGCCAAGCGCTTTTTGCGCCTCCACTACACAGCCCCTGATTATCAATTTGGCCAGGTGGAACTTGATGTTGAGTTAATACCTCAGCGCACCCTCGTGCATAGTCGCATTGAGGTGATCCCGACTGAGGCAACACAAAATGCTAAAGACGAGGTTTCCCTCATCTTGGATGGCGAGGATCTAGAGTTTATTAGTCTGCGCATCAATGGCCAAACCCATCGCCATGTGGAGTTAACACCAGGCCGAATGGTGATTCATGGCCTACCTAATCGAGGTAAGCAAAATTTTGTCATTGAAATCAAAGCCGCATGCATACCTGAAAAAAATACCTCCCTAATGGGGCTGTATGTCTCACGCGGTAATTTCTTTACGCAGTGCGAAGCAGAGGGTTTTCGCAAAATTACTTATTACCAAGATCGCCCCGATGTAATGGCGCGCTATCGGGTGACCTTGCGTGCCCGCAAAGCGGATTATCCGGTCTTGCTCTCGAATGGAAATTTGATTGCCAAAGAGGATTTAGCTGATGGTTGGCACAGCGCTATTTGGGAGGATCCATTTCCGAAACCTTCTTATTTATTTGCATTAGTGGCTGGCAAATTTGTTTGCTTAGAGGATGTCATTACTTCTGGTGGTGGCGATAAAAAGCTATTGCAAATTTGGGTCGAGCCCCGCGATTTGCATAAAACCCATCATGCAATGGATTCTTTAAAGCGATCAATCGCCTGGGATGAAGAACGCTTTGGATTGGAACTTGATTTAGAGCGCTTCATGATTGTGGCCGTGAGCGACTTCAATATGGGGGCGATGGAGAACAAGGGTCTCAATATCTTTAATACTAAGTTTGTGCTTGCGGATGCGCAAACTGCCACGGATACGGATTTTGCCAATGTAGAGAGCGTGGTCGCGCACGAGTATTTTCATAATTGGACGGGTAACCGGGTGACTTGCCGGGATTGGTTTCAGTTATCACTAAAAGAAGGTTTAACGGTATTTCGGGATCAAGAGTTCTCAGCCGATCAAATGGGTACCGAGTCTGGTAGGGCAGTCAAGCGCATCGACGATGTGCGTTTATTACGCCAGATGCAGTTCCCCGAGGATGCGGGACCCATGGCGCATCCCATTCGCCCTGATGAGTATCAAGAAATCAATAATTTCTATACGGTCACGGTTTACGAGAAGGGTGCCGAAGTAGTACGGATGTATCAAACCTTACTCGGGGTCGACGGCTTTCGTCGCGGTATGGATTTGTACTTCAAGCGACATGATGGGATGGCGGTCACTTGCGATGAGTTCATCGCGGCGATGGCAGACGCCAATGGGCGTGATCTCAGTCAGTTTAAAAATTGGTACAGTCAATCGGGTACCCCACGGGTTCAAGTCAAGGAACAATTTGATTCGCGCAAACACGAGTACCGCTTGACCCTCAAGCAATCTTGCCCGCCCACTCCCGGGCAAGTAACCAAAAAGCCATTTCATATTCCATTGAAAGCGAGTTTGTTGTTTGAACAAGATGCATCCATTGGCTCGAAAGAGGGAAAGTATTTTGGTCAAGAGGTATTGCTGGAGCTGACCCAGCCAGAGCAAACTTGGGTCGTTAAGCAAATTCCTGCCAAACCCGTGCTTTCAATCAATCGGGATTTCTCTGCTCCCATTGTGCTTGAGCATCCGCAGAGTGAAGCAGAGCTACTCGCTCTGATGGCATACGAAACCGATTCGTTCAACCGCTGGGAGGCTGTGCAAAAGTTAGCCCAACAATTTATTTTGGCAGACCGAAAGCCCGACCAACAATTACTAGAGGCCTACCGCAGATTGTTGGTTGATCCACAATTGGATCCAGCCTATAAGCAACTTCTCTTTACGCTGCCAGCTGAAAGCTATTTGTATGAGCAGGCTCAATCGGTTGATCCTCAGAAATTACATTGGGCGCGTAGAGGCTTTAAGTCAGCCTTGGCAAAAGCACTCAAATCCGATTGGGCGAAGACCTATAAGTCGCTTCAAACGTCAATGAACTACAGCCCGGATGCCAATAGCATGGGTCGGCGTGCCCTCAAAAATGATGCACTTATGATGCTTTTGGAAACCAACGATACGCAATGGTACGAAGTGGCTGAGGAGCAATACGAGTTAGCAAACAATATGACCGATCGCTTTGCGGCATTACAGGCTCTTGTATTCGCTGGTGCACCGCAGGCTGAGAATGCCATAGCGGATTTTTATCAGCGCTTTGCCGAAGATCCTCTCGTGGTGGATAAGTGGTTTGCTTTGCAAGCAACTCGACCCCCACAAACCGAGGGTCAGTCTGTGCTTGGTCTCGTTCAGGCGCTCATGCGTCATCCTGCTTTCCAGATGAATAACCCCAATCGGGTACGCAGCCTTATTCATGCATTTTGTTTGAGCAACCCGGGTGGATTTCATGGGGCTGATGGTGTGACCTATGCCTTTTGGGCTGAGCAGGTGATTGCACTTGATGAGATCAATCCCCAGGTAGCGGCACGACTAGCTCGCGGTTTAGACCGCTGGCGTCAGTTTGCACCGCGCTACCAAAGGCCAATGAAAGCTGGGTTGGAGACAGTAGCGGCAGTTAGTCGTCTTTCACCCGATGTGCACGAGGTCATATCAAAGGCATTAGCGAGCACTCATCCCAGCAAGCCATAAAGGCATTGATTTTGCTGGGATAAAATCACAAGCTTAACGTAATCTAGTTCTTAAGGTTCATGCCGGAATAGCTCAGTTGGTAGAGCAGCGCATTCGTAATGCGAAGGTCGTAGGTTCGATTCCTATTTCCGGCACCATCGTTTCTAATAAATAAATGCCTAAAGTACGGGTTTTCACTAGTCAGTACGGGTTTTACTTATGTGAAAATTTTTGTTTGTTGATGTTTGTCAATTTTTGTCTAAAACTTTTATTGAAGAATTAGTTAATAAAGTTGCTACATAACAATATTAATACTTTGAAAAACTTTTTGGAGGAGCAGCTATGCGTTTGAGATTCAAGTCCACCTTATTGAGTGTTGCGTTGATGGCTGGTTTTGCAGCTACAACCACCGCTCACGCTCAGGCTAAGTGGGAGCCAACAAAACCAGTTGAATTCATTATCTCTGCCGGTCCTGGTGGTGGCGCTGATCAAATGGCGCGAATGATTCAGGGTATTATCACTAAGCATAACCTGATGAAGCAGTCCATCATCCCTGTGAATAAGGGTGCAGGTGCAGGTGCCGAAGGTTATTTGGCCATTAAAGAAGCTAAGGGTGATCCCAACAAGATCATTATTACCCTCTCAAACCTGTTCACAACTCCTCGCGCAACCGGCGTGCCGTTTAGCTGGAAGGACATGACCCCAGTTGCGATGTTGGCTCTCGACCAGTTTGTGTTGTGGACCAATTCTGAAAAAGGTTATAAGTCCGCTAAAGACTATATCGACGCAGCAAAAGCTGCTGGCCCAGGCAAGTTCAAGATGGCTGGAACTGGATCGAAGCAAGAAGACCAAATCATCACCGTAGCGCTTGAAAAAGCAACTGGTACAAAGTTCACATATGTACCTTTCGGAGGTGGTGGCGCAGTAGCGGTTCAGTTAGTTGGTAATCACGTGGACTCGACTGTTAATAATCCGATCGAGGCTGTTGCACAGTGGCGCGCTGGCAAATTAACTGCGCAGTGCGTATTTGACACTCAGCGTATGCCCTATAAAGAGAAAATCACAGCGACTCAATCATGGAATGATGTTCCAACCTGTAGAGAGGTTGGCGTTAACACTGATTACGTGATGTTGCGCGGTATTTTTATGCCGCCCGGTGTGACTCAGGCGCAAGTCGATTTTTACATCGATCTGTTCAAAAAAGTTCGTGAGACACCGGAGTGGAAGAAATTCATGGCTGATGGTGCGTTCAACCAAACCTTTATGACCGGCAAAGAATACGTAGCTTGGTTAGAAAAGGCTGATGCATTACATGCCCAACTGATGAAAGAAGCAGGATTTCTTGCGAAGTAATGATGTAATCTAAGAAATAAGACCTCATTGTGGGGTCTTATTTTTTTCCTAATGAATAAAAAATATTAGAAAAGTACAGTTATGTCAGAGCAATCAAATCAAAATTCCCTTGTTAGTATGCGTACAGTTGAGATTGCTGTGGCGCTCATGTTTCTTGTTTTTGCGATAGTTGTTATGCAAGGCAGTATTAAATTGGGATCTAGCTGGGGTAGTGACGGCCCACAAGCTGGTTATTTCCCTTTTTATATTAGTTTGATTATTTTGATCTCCAGTTCTGCAACCTTGATTCAGGCGGTTCGGCAAAAAGAATTGAGTAATGAGACTTTTGTAGACAAAGGCCCATTTCGTCAGGTATTAGCTGTTCTTATTCCTGCCTTCTTCTTCACCTTATCGATGCAGTTAATCGGCATCTATGTTTCTGCTGCAATTTATATTGCTTTTTTCATGATCTGGATTGGTAAGTACGCCGTATGGAAATCGATTGCCCTCGGTGTGGCAGTTAGCGTTGCGCTCTACATGATGTTTGAGTACTGGTTCCAGATTCCATTGCCCAGCGGTTCATTAATTAACCCGCTCGCATTGGTTGGTATTCAATAAGACACATTTATCCCTAAAACTAGAAAAATAAGAGGAACGTACGGTGGAAGAACTTAACGCACTTCTTAATGGCTTTGCAGTCGCACTGTCGCCATTTAATATTTTGCTGATGTTGGTGGGCGTAACGCTTGGAGTCATTATCGGCGTCTTGCCTGGCCTAGGCGGCGCCAACGGCATTGCAATTTTGTTGCCATTAACCTTTACGATGCCCCCCACATCGGCCATCATCATGCTCTCTTGTATCTACTGGGGCGCTTTATTTGGTGGAGCTATAACGTCCATTTTGTTTAATATTCCCGGTGAGCCGTGGTCGGTTGCAACGACCTTTGATGGCTATCCTATGGCCCAACAGGGCAAGGCGGGTGAGGCCCTAACTATTTCCTTCACCTCTTCATTTATTGGCGCTTTATTTGCCATCATTATGATCACCTTCTTAGCGCCTTTGGTTGCTAAATTTGCTTTGCGTTTTGGTCCACCGGAGTTCTTTGCGGTTTATCTTCTAACCTTCTGTAGTTTTGTGGGTATGAACAAGGGTTCGCCATTTAAGGTGCTCTCTGCGATGATGCTTGGCTTTGCCTTGGCTGCCGTTGGTATGGACAGCGTGACCGGTCAATTACGTCTGACCTTTGGTTCCACCGAACTGATGCGTGGCTTTGATTTCTTGATCGCAGTGATCGGTCTTTTTGGTATCGGCGAAATCTTGCAGTCGATGGAGGAGGGATTGAACTTCTCCGGTAAGACTGCCAAGATTCGTGCAAAGGTTGTGTTTGAGACCTGGGCGCGATTACCGCGCTACTGGGCCACATCGTTGCGTAGCTGCTTAATTGGGTGCTGGATGGGCATCACTCCTGGTGGCGCCACTCCTGCAGCGTTCATGAGCTATGGCCTTGCGAAGCAAATGTCAAAGAATCCCAAAAACTTTGGTAAGGGTGATGAGGAGGGCTTGGTTGCACCTGAGACAGCAAATAATGCAGCAGGTACGGCTGCGCTCCTGCCAATGCTGTCCTTAGGGATTCCTGGTTCACCCACTGCAGCCGTATTGTTGGGAGGTCTTTTAATCTGGGGTTTACAACCTGGCCCATTACTCTTTGTGGAGCAACCTGACTTTGTTTGGGGCTTGATTGCAAGTATGTATCTTGGCAATATTGCAGCGCTCTTTGTGGTACTGACCTGTGTACCAACGTTCGCAGCAATTTTGAAGATCCCGTTCTCGATCATTGCGCCAGTCATCATTGTGATTTGCGCAGTCGGTGCCTATACAGTAAACAACGCGATGTTCGATGTGTGGCTGATGTTGGGCTTCGGTGTCTTGGGTTATCTCTTCAAGAAACTCGACTACCCGATGGCGCCAATGGTTCTAGCCTTGGTCTTAGGTGATCGCGCTGAGGATTCCTTCCGTCAAGCAATGTTAGTTTCTCAAGGCAATCTTGGGATCTTCTTCTCGAACCCCTTGGTTGGTACCATCACAGGATTGGCATTAGTTCTACTTTTCTGGCCTCTCATCTCGAAGTTGAGACCTCAAAAAGTAGCCGCATAGTTAACAAAAAAAGGGGGGGCGCAAGCCCCCTTTGTTCATCTAGAGCACTTCTGGATAAAATATTGTCATGCGTTTTCCTCATCAAAAACTGATCCATTGGTTTTGTGCCATTGCCTTTTTTTGGAGTGTTTTTACCCCGTCTCTTGCACAAGCCTTTCTGCAATCGCCCAATGAAAATTTCCTAACCATGGAACTCTGTGTAGTCGATGGTTCCAAGCAAACCATTAAATTGGATACTGAAGCGCCGGTTACTTTGTCAAATGACTGCCCCTATTGCTTAGCGCAGTCTCTAGCACCTCTTAGCCTTTTAACCAATCTTGAATTTGCAACCCCCTCAACACCCATATTGACCCCCAGTTTGTATTTGGAGTCCGCAAAAACTCTATTTGCATGGGTCAAGCTTCCCTCTCAGGGACCACCTCAGAATACTCGCACTTAAGTTCAATGGTGGGGCCTTGTTGCCCCTAATGCGAAGTTTTTCATGGGAGTCAAAGCATGAAGATTCAATCCATGCGGTCATGGTTGGTTGTGGTGCTGGCAGCATTTAGTGTGTCAGCGTTTGCGGGTCCTAATGACCCACTATTTATTAGCCTAACCAGTGGGGAGCCTCATCGGGTCACGATGGCATTCAATTTCGGTAAGCATCACAACGAAAATGGACATCCCTTGAGTATTTTTCTAAGCGATCAAGGCGTCTTTGTTGGTGTTAAATCGGGTGCTGATAAGTACGCCGATCAACAAAAAATACTTCAAGAGATTATTGCCAAAGGGGGTACGGTCATTATGTGCCCCATGTGTTTAAAGCATTACGGATTAAGTCCAGGCGACCTATTGCCTGGTATCAAAATGGGCTCTCCTAAAGTAACAGGCGACGCACTCTTTAAAGATGGCACTAAAACAATGACATGGTAACGATTACAGAAAGGATCATTATGAATACCAAATTTCTACACGCAATCACCGCAAGCGCTCTAATTGGCTTTTCTGGCTGGTCTCTTGCCCATAGCGATGCTAAGGGCTCGGACTATCGGATTGGGCAACTGAGGATTGAGAATCCCTATGCGCGAGCAACGGCCCCAGGTCAAAAAGCTGCAGGCGGGTTTATGAAGATTGAAAATAAAGGCGCCGCCGACCAATTAATTGCGGCAAGCTCCCCGGTGGCTGGCGAGATGCAGCTGCACACCATGGCGATGGACGGTAATGTCATGAAAATGCGTGAAGTCAAGGGGATTGACGTGCCGGCCAATGGCTCTGTAGACCTAAAACCTGGCGGCTTGCACCTCATGTTTATGGATATTAAGACGCCTTTAAAAGCAGGCGAAACCGTTCCGGTGAAGCTGAAATTTCAGAAATCGGGTGAGGTGGAAGTTAAATTACAAGTGAGGGATATCTCCGGCGGTCATGGGGGCTCGATGAAGCACTGATTTCCTTGACTAAGGGTTTTTCCCGTAATTACCGCTTTTGGTGGGCCCGATTGATTTTTTGACTTCTAATTGTGATAAATTTATAGCTTATGGCAGATCTTTAGAGGGCTGCCTAATACTAAGTTTATAAGCAATTATTCACGCTATTTAAGGGTTTTTCATGGTCGATGCAAATCAATCGGGTTGTCTATTTGTTGGTGAAGGGGTCATTTTGAAGGGAAATTTTGCTGTGCCCGATATTGCCTCGGTTTCCGGTGTTGTGGAAGGCGATTTGTCTGCCAAACAAGTGATTGTTGAAGCTTCTGGTTTGATTCGTGGCAAAGTGGTCGCAGAATCGGTTGATATCCGAGGAGAAGTTGCCGAGCAGTTAACTGCCTCCCGGTCGCTAATTATTCGCTCTAGCGGTAAAGTCGGCGGTTCTGTTCATTACGCTGAGATTGAGATCGAAAAGGGTGGATCTTTGCATGGCGATCTGCACCTTATTTAACCTCCCATTAAGGTGATCTATGTTTTCAAAGAAATCCAATGACATTCCAGAAAATTCCTCTGATGAGTCTCAAAATGCGTATTCAGAGCCAGTAACTGAAGTAGCAGGTGAGCCGGATCAAAGTTATGGCTATGAAAATAACGCCAACCGTGCAAATCCAATTAAGCCTTCCATTATTAGCGAAGGCTTTGAGTTTGTTGGAACCATTACATCCGAAGGCGTTTTAAATATCTCTGGTGTGATCAAAGGTAAAGTAACGGCCAAATCCGTTTTGATTGATTCATCGGGCCTTGTAGAGGGCGAGCTCTTCTCCGATCAGGTAATGGTGAAGGGTAAGGTTTTGGGTGATATTAATTGCCAAGAGCTCAATATTGGCCCCCTTGCCGAGGTTGATGGCTCTGTGTCATACGACTCGGTCCATATCCAACGTGGCGGTAAGATCAAGGGTCACTTCATTAAGAAGTAATTGCAATTATGTTTGGCAACAAATCCAAATCAATCAAAACCCTTGGCCAAACCATTGAGTCATTTCAGACCATGGTTGGCGAGGCCACTGAAATCCATGGGCGTCTGGTTGCCTCTGAGAGCTTGCGAATAGACGGTAAGATCATTGGCAATGTCGAAACCTCGCAAGACGGGGTTGTCAGTATTGCCGTTGGAAAAAATGGTTTGGTACAAGGTGATATTTACGCCTATCGCGTCATTATTGCGGGGCGGGTCGAAGGCAATGTCTACTGTACGGAGCGCGTTGAACTTCACAATGGTTCAGTCGTGCATGGCGATGTGACCTACGGTCAGATTGGTATTGAGCCGGGCGCTCGCTTAAATGGCTTAATGATTTCAAGATCCAAGGACTTGGATACTCAGGATAGCAGCCAGGTATTTAAGAAAAACTGGGAAAAAATTACTTCTACCTAAGCCCTTTAGATGCAGCGGTAGAGTTTTCGTAGGTTTTCGATTTCACCAAACTTCACATTAGCGGCATCAAATTCGCGGTCAAAGCTCTCGTTTTTGTGGGCATGGGCAAAGATGGCAAGTACGCGTTTCGCTTGCTCATGCCCCATCATTGCCGCCAAGCTTAAGTAATAGGCTGCTTTGGAATTGTCTTGAGGAATAAATTCACCCTTGCCGTAGAGTGAACCAATCGTGAAAGCTGACTGACGACTACCCGACTCGGCACCCTTGCTGAGTAATTCAAGGCCTTTGAAAATATCCCGAGGAACCCCTTGCTCCATACCTAAACCGAGGGCATAAATATTGCCTAAGTTGCAATAGGCATCATGGACTTCTTCTTTGATGGCTTTCTCGTAGTACTCGACCGCTACTTTGTAGTTTTGTTTTACTTTACCCAAACCGCGTTCGTGCATTAAACCCACGTTATAAAGGGCGTAGCCATTACCGCGGGACGAATGGGAGTTCTGAAACTCATAAAACTGTTCAATCTGTTCGGGGCCTAATTGACCATCGAAAGTCATCCGAGTCAACATGTAAAGTGCATTTTCATCCAGATCATTTTTGGCAAGATCAAAGAAGATATCAAAGGCAATATCGACCTTGCCTTTATCAAGATTTAGTTTGCCTAACTCGAATGCGCCTGCGTTATATCCCATCCTAAAATTATATAGGGTTAATCCTAGGCGCGTTATTTAGTCGATGCGCAAAATGTTTCAATAATATGAAAACCAACGGAATCAACGGGTAGGTCAATCCACGGCGGATCGCTCTCTGTCAGATCGATAAAACGACCCTTGCCCATGGGCTCGATGAAGCCTTGACTGTTGAGTTTTTGGGACTTTTTTTCTTGGCAATCAAACTGAATTAGCGTGATCGCCGAGCGATAGGGTTCGTCATTTGGCCCCACCCGTTGGGCAAGGTAGTCCTGCAAGACCCATACTTTTAGGAAGGGCCCAATTTTTTCAATGGATTTTTCTTGAATGTAAATCGTGCTGTTAGAAAGCTTGCCAAATACCTTCCACGACTCGCTATTTGATTGCGCAAGTGCCGCCATTGAAAGGACCATTAGAAGGATAGCAAGTAATCTGTTAATCACCGGTTGCGAGGAAGAGAAAAATTTCATAAAGACAGTGCCTAGGAGCACCATGAGACATTTTGGAACCAGAATTTGAGTCGGCGCTGTACACGAGCGGTATGAATTCCATTTCGAGTGCTTTCAAATTCAATGCGATTGCGAGGGGTGGGATCCAAAAGTTGACAGCCAACGCGTATCCGCGAAGATTCTTGGCTCAGACGTGTGTTACGAATAACAAGATCAAATGGCTCAGAGCGATTTTTTAGGCGTTCAAATGAGCAGCGTGTCCAGATTGTGCCAATTGCCATATCAGTGGCATCAGCACGCAAATCCAACTGGAGGCCATCCTCCGACATATCAACAATTTGCGCAATCATTTCCTTGCCTTGGGCAAAGTAAATCAATAATTTGAAATCCCGGTCAAAATTACCGGGTCCCGGTGTTCTAAAGCTTTTGCGTCGTTGAACAATTGCAATTTTTTGGGGAAGATCGCTGGTGTAGGACGAATCGGTCGCGAGGCGGATGTTGTTCAGGCTGAATTGCACTTTACCGCTATCCACATAAGTTACTAAGATGCGGGTGCCGATGATGGCGGGATGGGATCCGTCTGCCAAAGGCATCACCTTAAAGCGTAATCCAGTGGGCTCAACGCCTAGAACATTGATGCTAATTCCTTCCCGATCCGTAGCATTTTTGAATAATCCACAGATTCGGTCTTCCTCAAAAATGCGCTCTAGATTTTTATAGGTAAACCGAGGGTCTACCCAGTAATTAGGGGCAATCTCTCCAAGTTCGGGGGGGTAAATACGAGCGCTCAATGGTGGCAAAAAATCTTATTTTGCCTGATAAATCATTTGTATACTAAGTTTCAGAACATTAATTGAATTCATCTTTATCAATATTCATCATGAATCATTTTCTTCCCGACGATCGATTGCGGCGATTTTTGATGTTTCTATTTATTGTGCTTGCCGTGATCGAACTTTCGCGAGCATCATTTATTTGGGGAGCGATTGATATCATTTTTGCAGCAAGTTTCTCTCCACGCGTTCAGGTCTGGGCTCAAACTCAGTGGGCGCGGATTTTCAAAAGGTAATGATGCAAATTGAATTGCACCATTTATGAAAAAAGACTACGAAATCCTCATAGCAACCCAAGTGCGAGGTAAATGGTGGCGAGTTGATTATGTCAATAAAGAAGGCAGAATGGAGTTTGAAACCGTTGAGGCGCTCGATGCTCAAAAGGCCATTAACATAACGAGTAACATTTTGTATCGACGTTATCGTACTGGCGATAAAAAATAACATAATAAAAATCAATAAAATCAATTAATTATAAAATTACCAGGCTATTAGATACTTTTATTTGTCGTAATTTTGACCTAGAATCAATGTGTTCATCATGATTGGTATTGCATATGGCTGACACCCCGATAAATTCCGTATTAGCCCCCTACGTTGGCAGCTCCAACTTGCGTAGCGGCGCGACCTTGGCTGAGCTTAAACTGGGCCTTCCAGAGACCCAGGGCGATTATCGCTACGTTCCAAAATCCAATGCCATTGAGGGTACTGAAAAAGCCAGTGGCGTCATTGTTGACATCAATCCTTTATCAACTTCTTTGCAAACCAGTGTGGTTTATCCCAATGATCCGCGTTTGAAGATCTACAAGCAGATCGAGAACTCATAAAGGGGCATGGATCATGAGACAGCCACAGCGCAATGATATGTATGTAAATGGTGAGGGGATGAAGGTGGTTGTTAATAATGTTCTGGCACCCAATCCGGCCGGCGTACAAATTTTGGAGTATAAATTTATTGGCTCACCCGAACTCCACTTTATTCCCGTTGACGAATTTACAGGTCAGTTTGAGTTTGTAGAAACTTTTTCATCATTTGATATCTACATCGAAGAGCGCAACAAAATACTGCAATTAAAAGAAGAGGAAGAGGAGCGAGCCGCATTAGCTCGTAGGAAGGCCAAGGAAGAGGCAGCCAGTGCAATTAAGCGCTGAGTTTGCGCGCATCGGTATTGGTATCTAGTCAGTTATGGAAAATTCAGATTTTTATGAGGCCGAGCGCTATCTCAAGTTAGGCCTTTATCCACAAGCCTTTGAGGCGTTTATGGCATTGGAATCCGGCAGTTACGAATGCACATACTTGATGCCATGCAAGATGGCCCTCAACAATCAATTAAGTCCTCAGCAGCTCGAGCTTTTGTTTCATGACCTTGAGCGGGAACTTAAGCAAAAGAATCCAAGGGCCATCTATAACTACGGATTGGTGTTAGACCACATGGGCAATCATGCAAAAGCGATTGAGTTATTGCAAATTGCGATGGATCTCGATATTCCAGAAGCCAGAGCGGCACTGAGCCGTATTCTGATTAAAGGGTCTTAAGAAGCCCTTACTTTGTATTGAGGTTGTTGGATTTGCTTTTGACCGGAGCAGGTGTAGCAATATCGGCAAATTGATCTTTAATGACCGTCAGCTCTTCAATTTTTTGATTGACCTGTGCAACATTGGCTTCCAGTTTTTGTACCTGTTCTTTGTAACTGGCCTCAATCGACTCTTTTTGTTGAATCGATATCGCTCCACCCATTGCCCGAGTGAGCTCGGGGTTCACATGAAAGGCAATCCGGTAGCCTAAAAAATGAACACCAAATCCAGTCAGGAACAAAAAAATACAGATAATCACGGTAAGCTTGATGAGACCCTTACCTGTAATACTGATTTTCTTGACTTGGGAGGTTGAGCCTCCGATCCAAATAAGCTGCATGCCTTATTTTAAATCCAGATCCGTGACAGCCCCAAGACTGGCGCTACTCGCTAGACGAGCGTACTTTGCCAGTAAACCCCGTGTATAGCGCGATTTTGGTTGTTTCCAGGCAGCTCGACGCTTGGCGATCTCCTCCTCGGGGACATTAAGCTGAATCAATAGTTGATTGGCATCGATGGTTACGGAGTCGCCTTCTTGAATCAGGGCGATGGTTCCCCCAACAAACGCCTCTGGTGCGACATGCCCAACCACCATCCCCCAGGTGCCTCCAGAAAACCGTCCGTCGGTAATCAGGCCAACACTTTCTCCAAGCCCCTGGCCAACTAAAGCAGAAGTGGGCGCTAACATTTCGCGCATTCCAGGGCCACCTTTGGGTCCTTCATAACGAATAATCACCACATCACCGGCCTTAATCTTCTGGGCGAGGATCGCTGCCATGGCATCGTCTTCTGAGTCAAACACCCGGGCAGGACCGGTGATGGACGGATTTTTGAGACCAGTAATTTTTGCAACACAGCCCTCGGGGGATATATTGCCCTTCAGAATTGCCAAGTGCCCATGGGGATAGATTGGGTTGCTGAGTGGTCGAATGACCCGTTGATCGTTTCTTGGTTTTGCTGGGACATCTTTTAATACCTCGGCAACGGTTTCTCCAGTAATGGTTAAACAATCGCCGTGGAGCAAGCCACCATCGAGCAAAATTTTCATGATTTGTGGAATTCCGCCGGCTTGGTGCAAATCGGTTGCCAAGAAAGTTCCGGAGGGTTTCATATCGGCGATGACCGGAACTCTTTTGCGGATCCGCTCAAAGTCATCAATCGTCCAATCAATCTCAGCGGCACTGGCGATTGCTAAAAAATGTAAGACCGCATTGGTTGATCCGCCAACAGCCATGATGACGCTTACTGCATTCTCAATCGATTTTTTGGTGATGACATCACGAGGACGAATATTTTTCTTAATTGCCTCAACTAAAACGCGGGCGGATTGGGCAGCGCTCTCCACCTTTTCTTGATCTTCGTTTGCCATGGTTGAGGAATAGGGCAGGCTCATGCCGAGCGCCTCAAAGGACGAGCTCATCGTATTTGCGGTATACATACCGCCACATGACCCGCTGCCTGGGCAGGCATGCTGTTCAACACCCTTGAGATCCTCCTCGCTCAAGCGACCGGCGGTAAATTCCCCAACCGCCTCAAACGCCGATACGATATTCAATTCTTTACCTTTGTAATGACCTGGCATGATGGTTCCACCATAAACATAAATGCCAGGGACATTGGTTCGAGCTAGTGCCATCATTCCGCCAGGCATGTTTTTATCGCAACCTCCAATAACCACTACACCGTCTTGCCAAAGACCATTGACGCAGACTTCGATGCTGTCAGCAATGACCTCCCGTGAAACCAATGAATACTTCATGCCTTCAGTACCCATCCCAATACCATCGGAGATGGTTGGGGTTCCAAATACTTGGGCTTTGGCACCGGATGACTCAAGGGCGGCAATCGCAGCATCGGCTAGTTTTTGTAAGCCGCTATTGCAGGGCGTCACTGTGGAATGACCGTTGGCAACCCCCACCATCGGTTTGCCAAAATCCGATTCTTTGTAACCCATTGCGTAATACATGGAGCGATTGGGAGCCCTTGCAACCCCCTCGGTCACCTGGCGAGAGCGTTCATTTAAGCGTTTTTCGGTCTTGCTATTTGACATGGGTTTGGTCATCCAAAAATTAAATCATTAACGAGTTCGTCAGTGTATTCCTACACCGAATCACTAAATAGCCATCATTTCAAAGCTATCTTTACCAGTGCCGCAATCTGGGCATGCCCAATCACTTGGTACCGCGTCCCAAGGCGTTCCGGGGGCTATTCCATCCTCAGGGCGCCCAGCCGACTCGTCATAAATAAAGCCACAGACAATGCATAAATAGGTTCTCATGGGGTTTGTACTTTGAATTAAAAGAATTATTTTAGTGATATTGACCTAAATTAGCCATAAAGCGAATAGCCTAATAGGATCGGGGTCGGTAAATTCCAAAAATGCCAACTAGGGGAAAGCAATGAGCACATCGAACGGAACCATCTACTTAATTGATGATGATGCCATTCGCCGTTCCTTATCCCGCATGTTGGCGGATGTTGGCTACGATGTATTTGATTACAACAGTGCGACATCTTTTTTAAGCAATAGCCGTGTTGTTTCCCCCGCAGTTATTTTGCTTGATATGCAAATGCCCGATCTCTCAGGCTTGGAGTTATTGGATTGTCTCGAAAAAAATGGCAGTACAACGCCGATTATTTTTCTTAGTGGACAAAGTCACCCCCAACAAATTGTTAAAGGGTTGAAAAGAGGCGCATTGGATTTTCTATTTAAGCCATTTAATTTAGAAGAATTATTAAATGCGATTCAAACGGCACTTGAATATGACAGGAAGCAGTTCAAGCGAATCCTAAAAACGAGCGAAATTAAGCAAAACTTTTTGTTATTGACGCCTCGCGAAAAGGAGGTTTTTTCTCTATTGGTGAGTGGCTTAATGAATAAAGAAATCGCTCAGCAGCTAGGAACAACCGATACAACGATTAAGGCGCATAAGGCTCGGGTTATGGAAAAAATGCGCGCCGGGTCGGTCCAGGATTTAGTCCGTTTTCACCTTGATATGAATTAGCCCCGAGGTAAATAGACTTTTGTTGATGTTTGGGCTATAGTGCGTTGATAAATAATGACTAAGATCGTTATAAATATTAATAATAAATTGATGAGACTGAATGCCAAATCATAATCCTCTGCCCGAAATTCGGGGTGAAGTCATTAAAAAGACTCGAGAGTCAAAAGGCATTTCTATTCACGAAATATCGAAGGATCTTTGTTTTTCGGTCAAACAAATCGAACAGATTGAAAGTGGTGAGCGCAGTCATTTTTATTCCTTAGCGATTAAAGTGGCCGCAGCTAAAAAAGTCGCTGATTATTTGGATTTAAGTTATGACGATGTTTTTGACTTTGGTCCCGATTTGGTTCAAGAGAGTCAACAGGCAGAAAAAAATGCCGAGGTGGAGCAGAGCGAAGTCCCCGAAGAAAAATCAAGCGAGCCACCAGTAACAAAACCAATCGTTGAAAAGATTCCTGAAACCATAGAGCGTTTTGATTTGAGTGATGATGAACCAAAACCGAAAACTTCAAATACGAAGTATGTATTTTTTGCGCTCTTTGCAGCAATCGCCGCTACTTTTTTAATGATCGATTTTCCTGCGAAAGAGAAAGTTGTTGAGCCACCGCTTGCTAAGATGCCTACCGAGTCGCTTGACACTGCTCCGAAGAAAGAAGAGCCAGTGCCCGCTGCAACAACTAATCCAGCACCCGTTGCCACGACGACCCCGGCAGTAACCTCTGCGACCAATGAAAACTGCCCAGCGCCCGACGCCAATCAAACCACGTATCGCTCCCCAAGTCCCACGAAGGCTGGAAACATGGTTTATATCTCCAGCCGTATTAAGCAAGTGGTATGCGTTAAAGATGGAACGGGGAAATTAGAAAAACGTGCCTTGGATGTAAATGGCTCACACTCGTTTTTTGGTAAAGCCCCATTTGTATTAATGACCACCAATCTTTCTCAGGCGGATATCTTTTTTCAGGGCTATCGCGTTCGGATTGACGATCCAAATGCAAGCAGTGTCATTCTTGAGGAAGTTCCGTACTAATCAGCCCTAGACTGCAGCATCATCGATTTCACCAGTACGAATTCGAATCGCTTGTTCTACGGAGCTCACAAAAATTTTCCCATCACCAATTTTTCCAGTGCGTGCGGCTTTGATGATGGCCTCGGTCACGGTTTCAACCAAGTTATCGGAAACCACCACTTCTACTTTCACTTTGGGCAAAAAATCAACCACGTACTCAGCGCCTCGGTAGAGTTCGGTGTGACCCTTTTGACGACCAAAGCCTTTCACCTCGGTAACGGTAAGGCCAGTTACACCAACTTCAGCGAGAGCTTCGCGCACTTCATCAAGTTTGAAGGGTTTAATAATTGAAGTAATTAGTTTCATATTGTCTCCTTTGACTCAATCATACTCAAGGACGATGACTTCCTCATTTCCCCATGATTTTTAGGACTAGAGCTTAGCCCCTGAAGTAATGGGGTAGCGCCAATCTCGACCAAAGGCGCGAGCGGTAATGCGAACCCCAGGCGGTGCCTGACGGCGTTTGTATTCATTTAGCTGGATGAGACGCGTAATTTTTTGCACCGCCGCAGAATCAAAGCCGGCTGCAACGATTTCCGTACTGGATTGATTCTGTTCCATATAGCGTGCCAAGATGGCATCTAAAACTTCATAGGGAGGCAGGCTATCTTGATCGGTTTGATTGGGGCGCAATTCTGCCGATGGTGCTCGAGTCAAAATCCGCTCGGGGATCACCGGCTTGATTTGATTGCGATAGCGACAGAGTTGATAGACCAAGGTCTTGGCAATATCTTTAATCACAGCAAAGCCCCCAGCCATATCCCCATAGAGGGTGCAATACCCAACGGCCATTTCACTCTTATTGCCAGTGGTGAGGACTAAGCGTCCCGTCTTATTTGAGAGTGCCATCAAGATCGTGCCACGCGCCCGAGCCTGAATATTCTCTTCGGTCGTATCGCTTGGTAAATCAGCAAATTGTTTTTGCAGGGCATCTTCAAATGCACCTACGGGACCTTGAATTGAAATCTCATCGTATTGCACACCCAAATTCGATGCGAGTTCGCGCGCATCAAGCCAAGAAATTTCTGCGGTATAGGGCGAGGGCATCATCACCGCACGGACCTGCTCAGATCCGAGTGCATCGACTGCAATCCCCAATACTAAAGCGGAGTCGACCCCACCCGAAAGCCCCAGAATGACTCCCGGAAAACGATTTTTGTGCACATAATCACGCGTTCCCATGACCAGTGCTTTATAGACTTGCGCCTCGAGAGTCAATGCAGGGGTGATTACTCCTCGCTGCGGTTCGCAGGCTTCAATTCGAAGGAATCCAACTTCTTCTTCGAACTGTGGCATTGCAAAAACGAGCTCCCCTTGGGAATTGACTGCGCATGATCCACCATCAAAGACGAGTTCATCTTGCCCACCCACCATATTGAGATAAACAATGGGTAAACCACAGGCTTGACTCTGCTGTTTGAGAAGCTCATAGCGTGTATGTTCTTTTTGGAGGTGGTAAGGCGATGCATTTAACACCACAATCATTTGTGCACCAGCTTGTTGAGCTTTGAGCACAGGTTCTGGATGCCAAACATCCTCGCATAACAAAACGCCCAGTTTCAAACCATGGTGATCAAAAACGCAGGCATTCTCACCCGCCACAAAGTAGCGTTTCTCATCAAAAACTTCGTGATTGGGTAATTTGTTTTTGAAGTAAGTTGCAATGACCTTGCCGTTCTCAATGACCGACGCTGCATTATGTAACCCACCATTGGATACAGCAGGGTGACCCACAATCACGGTTAAGCCTTGTAATGCTCCTAGTTGGGTACACAGGGATTGGAGAACGGTTTGTGTCTCTTTGATAAACCCAGGACGCAGTAAAAGATCCTCCGGAGGGTAACCAGTTAGGGAGAGCTCCGGAGTTACGAGGATGCTCGCCCCATGATGATGGGCTTTTTGAGCCGCCTCAAAGATAGCCCGCGCATTACCAATGCAATCACCCAACAGAGGATTGAGTTGCGCTAGAGCAATCTGCATGGGGGAATAAGCGCGCTGACTCATAAACAACGCCATGCACGATTCATGCTTATGCCTTCTCTTTCTGATAGCGGGCCATGCCATCGGTAATTTCTTTGTGGGCATCCGCAATGGAACCCCACCCTTTGACTTTGACCCATTTGCCCTTTTCTAAATCTTTGTAATGCTCAAAAAAATGCTGAATCTGATTTAAGCGCATTTGGTTGATATCCTCTGAGCTCTCCCAATGGCTATAGATCGATAAAATACGATCTTCAGGAACCGCTAGCAATTTGGCATCATCACCAGCCTCGTCGTTCATTTGCAAAACGCCAAGCGCACGGCAACTGACCACCACTCCGGGGATTAAAGGAAACGGTGTAATTACCAAGACATCAACCGGATCGCCGTCCCCCGCAATGGTCTTGGGGATGTAACCATAGTTACAGGGGTAGTGCATGGCAGTACCCATAAAGCGATCTACAAAAATCGCCCCAGTTTCCTTATCGACCTCGTATTTGATGGGGTCAGCATTCATGGGGATTTCAATAATGACGTTAAAGTTCTCGGGAACCCTCTTTCCTGGGGTGACGTTATCAAGACTCATAAATGCTCCAAATTAAATAAAAACGGTCTGCTTAGTAGATACCCTGATCTTAGCAAAGTGGTAAAGCGCTAATTCTGTTGGATACTTTCAAAGCTGCAGGCTCACTATTTTAAGCCTTTGGGCTAATAGCAAGCTTGTCGTTTCAAAATTAAATTGAATCCTCAACCAAGTAGGAGTGATTTAGCATGAGTGATGTAACTTTTGGTCTGTATTTTGCCCTAGTGTGTGGTGTCATCGCGGTGGTATACGGCTTTGTGATGCGCACCTGGATTCTTAAGCAAGACACCGGCAACGCCCGAATGGTCGAGATTGCTGAGGCGATTCAGCAAGGGGCGGCTGCTTATCTAGCACGCCAATATAAAACGATTGCCATTGTGGGTGTGGTGCTAACCATCCTGATGGCGGTCTTTCTTGATTTAGCAACGGCGATCGGTTTTGTGATCGGTGCCGTGCTGTCGGGAGCTTGTGGCTTCATTGGCATGAACGTTTCAGTGCGCGCGAATGTGCGAACTGCGCAAGCAGCGACTCAGGGCATGAACCAAGCCTTAAACGTTGCCTTTAAGGGTGGTGCGATTACTGGCATGCTCGTCGTGGGATTGGGCCTCTTAGGCGTTGGCGTATTTTTTATGCTCCTCGTGTCGATGGATAACGGCCAAGATCTCTCTGATGTCTTGCATCCGCTGATTGGTTTAGCCTTTGGCTCTTCTTTAATTTCAATCTTTGCTCGTTTGGGCGGTGGCATCTTCACGAAGGGTGCTGACGTAGGCGCTGATTTAGTTGGCAAAGTCGAAGCGGGTATTCCGGAGGATGACCCACGTAACCCAGCGGTGATTGCCGATAACGTGGGCGATAACGTCGGCGACTGCGCGGGTATGGCCGCTGACTTATTTGAGACCTATGCAGTGACTCTGATTGCAACGATGGTCTTGGGTGCACTCATGGTCATGAATGCCCCAGTCGCAGCGGTTATTTATCCGTTAGTGCTCGGCGGCATTTCGATTATTGCTTCAATTATTGGTTGCTCGTTTGTCAAAGCGAGCCCTGGTATGAAAAACGTGATGCCTGCTTTGTATAAAGGCTTAATCATCTCAGGTGTGATCTCCTTGGTTGGTTTTTACTTTGTAACCAATTGGATTATTCCGGATGACGCCTTGGGCATCCCAGGCAGTCAGTGGCGCTTATTTGGATCATCGATTGTGGGTCTGTTGCTGACCGCTGGATTGGTATGGATTACGGAGTATTACACCGGTACTGATTACAAGCCCGTTAAGCATATTGCCGAAGCATCAACCAAAGGGCATGGTACGAACATCATTGCGGGTCTTGGTGTATCAATGCGTTCAACTGCTTACCCCGTTATTTTTGTTTGTATGGCGATCTTTGCTGCGTATTACTTAGCAGGTCTTTATGGAATTGCAGTGGCTGCAACGGCCATGCTTTCCCTTGCTGGAATTGTGGTGGCACTCGATGCCTATGGCCCCATTACCGATAATGCTGGTGGCATTGCCGAGATGGCAGGATTGCCTGATTCAGTGCGCGACATCACCGATCCCTTGGACGCAGTGGGGAACACCACCAAGGCGGTGACCAAAGGGTATGCGATTGGCTCAGCGGGTCTTGCATCCTTGGTATTGTTCGCAGACTACACCCATGCTTTGGAGGCAATCGGCCAGCAAGTGACTTTTGATCTTTCTAACCACATGGTGATCATTGGTCTATTTATTGGCGGCTTGATTCCTTATCTCTTCGGAGCGATGGCAATGGAGGCAGTAGGCCGTTGTGCAGGCGCCGTGGTGGAGGAAGTGCGTCGTCAATTTAGAGATATCCCTGGGATCATGGAAGGAACTGCTAAGCCAGAGTACGGTAAGGCTGTCGACATGCTGACCTCCGCTGCGATTAAGGAAATGATCATCCCATCGCTCTTACCGGTCGTGGTTCCAATTCTGGTGGGTCTCTTCTTAGGACCCGCTGCACTGGGCGGCCTTTTGATGGGAACGATTATTACTGGCCTCTTTGTCGCAATCTCGATGTGTACTGGAGGCGGTGCGTGGGATAACGCCAAGAAATACATTGAAGAGGGCAACTATGGCGGTAAAGGATCGGAGGCTCATAAGGCTGCCGTGACTGGTGATACCGTTGGCGACCCTTACAAAGATACTGCTGGTCCCGCAGTGAACCCGCTTATTAAGATCATTAATATCGTGGCTCTCTTAATCGTGCCGCTCTTACCTGTAGTGCGGTAAGCGGTAGCGGATGTAATTAAAACTCCCAGCATTGCTGGGCGTTTTGCTAAGTAAGCACAACTTATTCGAGACTTTCCAAATAACGCTGCGCATCCAGTGCTGCCATACAACCTGTGCCAGCACTCGTAATGGCTTGGCGATAAATATGATCTTGGACGTCCCCAGCAGCAAAGACGCCAGGGATATTGGTTGCGGTGGCATTACCCTCTAGGCCAGAATGCGTTTTGATGTAGCCATTGTTCATTTCGAGTTGACCTACGAATAAATCGGTATTGGGTTTATGGCCAATTGCAATGAAGGCACCCGATACTGCAATCTCTTCTGTGTTGCCATCCTGTTTTTTGATCCGTACCCCGGTCACTCCTTTTTCATCACCCAAGACTTCATCAAGGGTGGCGTTCAATTTAAGTTCGACCTTGCCTTCAGCAACCTTTGCCATTAATCGATCATTTAGAATCGGCTCAGCACGGAACTTGTCACGGCGATGAATCACCGTCACTTTTCGGGCAATACCAGTAAGGTAGAGCGCTTCTTCAACGGCCGTGTTGCCACCGCCGACCACACAGACATCCTGGCCTTTATAAAAGAAGCCATCGCAGGTGGCGCAACCCGATACTCCGCGACCCATAAATGCCTCTTCGCTCGGCAGACCAAGGTATTGGGCAGAAGCACCCGTTGAGATGATGAGTGCGTCACAGGTGTAGGTGCCGGAGTCGCCTACCAGACGAATGGGCTTTTCAGTGAGAGCGGCTGTGTGGATGTGATCAAAAATGATCTCGGTATTAAAGTGCTCCGCATGCTTCAAAAAGCGATCCATGAGTTCAGGACCTTGAACACCATTGGGGTCTGCTGGCCAGTTCTCCACGTCGGTGGTGGTCATGAGTTGGCCGCCTTGGGCGAGCCCAGTAATGAGAGTGGGTTTCAGGTTGGCGCGGGCGGCGTAGACTGCAGCGGTATAGCCGGCAGGACCGGAGCCCAGAATCAGAACTTTGGAGTGTTTGGTGGTTGTAGTCATCCCTAAATTATAGAGTTCTAAAGCCAAGGCTTGTTTACAATCAGACCAACATGGCCCGTAGCTCGCTTCCACAGATTAAGACCCCGTTGCCTCCCGAGGGCGGCACTGGCAAGATGTCTCGCCTCATTGCGGAAGTGCGCTGGATGCTCCTACTGGCTATCTGCTTAGGCTTATTTGCTGTGCTGATTACGTACACCAAGTCTGATCCAGCATGGTCCCACGCCAGTTTTGAGGCTCCTAAAAATATTGGTGGACGCATCGGTGCATGGACCGCTGATTTGATGCTCTATATTTTTGGGGTCTCGGCATTTTGGTGGGTCATTCTCTTTGCTAGGCGGGTATATCAAGGTTGGCGTGAGCTGTGGAGCGTACCTTTACCGGTTGATTCGGAAGCTAAACCAGAATCCTTTTGGACACGTTGGTTGGGTTTTACTTTGACCCTGATCTGCAGCATGGGGCTGGAATCGATTCGGATGCATTCTTTGCAATGGGAGTTACCGAGACCACCAGGCGGCATCTTAGGCGAAGTGATCGGGGACCCCTTACAAATGGCCTTTGGCTTTACAGGCGCAACCCTGATTCTCATCTTTGGCCTAGCAGTAGGGCTCTCACTCTTTTTGCATTTCTCATGGCTCACGCTTTCCGAGCAAGTTGGGCGCTATATTGAACTCGGTATTCGGCGCTTACGTGAAAAGCGCGAAGCGCAGGAGGACCAAAAGATTGGTGTACAGGCAGCTGTTGAGCGTGAAGAGCATGTCGAGGAAGTGCGAATTCGGGAAGAGGTGGCACCGAAGGTACAAATTTTCAACCAGCCGCTCAAGATTGTGAAGAGCGAGCGGGTTGAGCGCGAGAAGCAACAACCGCTCTTTGTGGAAATACCGGACTCGGAGTTGCCACCACTTTCACTTTTGGACCCCGTTCCTGAGGCGAAAGAAACGATTTCTGCGGAGACCCTGGAGTTCACCTCACGCTTGATTGAGCGCAAGCTTGATGATTTTGGGGTGCAGGCCAAAGTCATTGCGGCCTACCCTGGACCGGTCGTGACGCGCTATGAAATTGAGCCTGCCGTTGGCGTGAAGGGCAGTCAAATCGTCAATCTGTCGCGCGACCTGTCACGCTCCTTAGGGGTGGTCAGTTTACGGGTAGTCGAGACCATTCCTGGTAAAACCTGCATGGCGCTTGAGTTGCCCAATCCGACCCGACAGTCGGTTTATCTCTCCGAGATTTTGAGCTCCCAGGTCTATAACAACAATCATTCCTTGCTCACTCTAGCCTTGGGTAAGGATATTGCGGGTAGCCCCATGGTCGCTGATTTAGTGAAGATGCCGCATTGCTTGGTGGCTGGTACCACGGGTGCCGGTAAATCAGTGGGAATCAATGCGATGATTTTGTCGATCCTCTTTAAGGCGAAGCCTGATGAGGTACGGCTCATCATGATTGATCCCAAGATGCTTGAGATGTCGGTCTATGAGAAAGTGCCGCATCTTCTTTGCCCAGTCGTCACCGACATGATGCAAGCCTATAACGCGCTGAATTGGGCGGTTAATGAGATGGAACGCCGCTACAAACTGATGAGTAAATTTGGTGTGCGTAACTTAGCGGGCTTTAATAAAAAGATTATGGAAGCCGAAGCCAAGGGCGAGAAACTCACCAATCCATTTAGCTTAACGCCTGAGGATCCTGAGCCACTCTATAAGGCCCCGATTATAGTGGTGATCATCGATGAGCTCGCCGATCTGATGATGGTCTCGGGTAAGAAGATCGAGGAGTTAATTGCGCGGATTGCGCAAAAAGCGCGTGCCGCCGGAATTCATTTGGTGTTGGCAACGCAACGGCCCAGCGTGGATGTGATTACCGGTCTGATTAAAGCGAATATTCCAACTCGGATTTCGTTTCAGGTGAGCAGTAAGGTTGACAGTCGCACCATCTTAGACCAGCAGGGTGCCGAGACCCTATTGGGGATGGGCGATATGCTGTATATGCCACCGGGTACTGGATTGCCGATCCGGGTGCACGGCGCATTCGTCTCTGACGATGAAGTGCATCGCGTCGTTTCATGGCTCAAAGAGAAGGGTGAGGCGAATTACATCGAGGGTGTGCTCGAGGGTGCCGATGAGTCCACCATGGATGCGATCAATGGTGGTGGCAATGGCGGTGGCGAAGCCGATCCCCTCTATGATCAAGCCGTTGCGATTGTGCTCGAAAACAAACGCGCCTCCATCTCGCTTGTGCAGCGGCATCTGCGGATTGGCTATAACCGGGCAGCACGCCTACTAGAGGATATGGAAAAAGCCGGATTAGTTTCAAAGATGGGCGGAAATGGTAATCGCGAGATTCTGGTTCGCCCAAGCGAATAAATCAGCAAATCGACAACATGGTGCGCTTTTTTTATTCCATCCTCTTAGCCTTTGTGCTTTTAAATCCTGTTCATGGACAACCAACAACACCATCTGGAATAGAGCAGCTCAAACAGTTTGTAAAGACCGTGCGCTCTGCCCAAGGCGAGTTTGTGCAACAACAAATGCGCTCACCCAAAGCCAATGAGCCACAAGATAAGCCAAAGATGATTCGGCAAACGTCAGGGCAATTTGTATTTCAGCGTCCTGGCCGTTTTGTCTGGGATACCCAAAAGCCATATGAGCAAAAACTCATCATGGATGGCAAACAACTTCTGATGTGGGATAAAGACCTCAATCAGTTAACGATTCGCTCGGCCAATCAAGCCTTAGCGGCATCGCCTGCTGCCATCCTCTTTGGGGATGTCGTCCTCGATCAGCAATTTGATCTTGAAGAGGCGGGGACCAAAACTAATCTTCAGTGGGTGAACTTAAAGCCAAAAGCAAAATCTGGTCAGGGCGATCTGCCATACACGCAAATTGCAATTGGCATGAGCTCTGGCCTACCCAGGGCTTTGGAGTTAACCGACGGATTTGGCAGCATGGTGTTAGTGATTTTTAATTCAATGCAAATCAACCCCAGCGTGGACCCCAGTCGCTTTCAATTTAAACCTCCGCAAGGCGCTGAGGTCGTGCGACTAAACTAATGGCTTGAACCCAAAGGAATCGTATGCTGGACCCCCAACTGCTTCGTAAAGATTTAGAGAGTGTCAAGGCACGCTTGGCAACCCGTAAGTTCGAGCTTGATGCGGACCTGTTTACTCAGCTTGAGAATGAGCGTAAACAGCTCCAAGCCGGCACCGAAGAGTTGCAAGCCAAGCGCAATCAATTGGCCAAAGCCATTGGTATGAAAAAAGGCAAGGGCGAGAACGCGGATACGGAACTTGCCGAGTCGGCTAATGTCAACCAAGCGCTTGAGAAAAATTCTGCGCGCTTAACGATTTTGCAAGAACAGATTAAAGATTTTGTTCTTCATATTCCCAACTTGCCCGATGCGAGTGTTCCGGTTGGTAAAACTGCCGATGAAAACAAAGAGATCAAGATTTGGGGAAAGCCAACGCACTTTGATTTCACCCCTAAAGACCATGTTGATTTGGGCGCACCGATTGGACTCGATTTTGATGCAGCTGCAAAAATCAGCGGCGCTCGTTTTGTGGTGTTAAAAGGAAATGTAGCGAAATTGCACCGTGCCCTAGCGCAATTCATGCTTGATGTGCATACCGAGCAGCATGGGTATCAAGAAGTCTACGCACCATATATGGTGAGTGCTCAAGCGATGCAGGGGACTGGACAACTTCCCAAGTTCGAAGCCGATCTATTTAAAGTGCCGCGCAAGATGGGTGGGGAACACCCAGACGATGGGGGTGAGCGTATTGAAAACTTTTACCTGATTCCGACCGCTGAAGTACCGGTGACAAATTTAGTGCGCGATGAAATTATTAATAGTGAGCAATTGCCAATCAAGTATGTAGCCCACACTCCGTGCTTTCGATCGGAGGCCGGTAGTTATGGGCGCGATGTGCGCGGTATGATTCGACAGCATCAGTTTGATAAGGTTGAGTTGGTTCATATCAGTCATCCCGAGAAATCGATGCAAGCGTTAGAGGAACTCACTGCTCATGCCGAAAAGATTCTGGAGTTATTGGAGTTGCCATATCGCCGTATGCTTTTGTGTACGGGGGATATGGGCTTTGGCAGTACCAAGACATATGATCTAGAGGTATGGATTCCCTCGCAAAATGCCTATCGGGAAATTAGTTCCTGCTCAAACATGGGTGACTTCCAGGCGCGACGGATGCAGGCGCGTTATAAATCTGGGCAGAACAAGCCCGAGTTACTCCATACTCTGAATGGCTCTGGATTAGCAGTGGGCCGAACGGGAGTAGCACTGCTCGAGAACTACCAGCAAGCCGACGGCAGTATTCGGATTCCCAAGGTACTTCAGCCTTATATGGGCGGCTTAGAGGTAATTCGATCGCTATAATTGAGCCATCGAGTATCGGAGAGGTGGCAGAGTGGTCGAATGTACCTGACTCGAAATCAGGCGTAGGTGCAAACCTACCGTGGGTTCGAATCCCACCCTCTCCGCCATTACTGACCCGACTTGATTTTTAGTACCACTCCATCACTCGTTAACCTTGCGATAACGAACAATCGCCGTTAAACGTTCTTGAGGATCAAAATCCAATCGATATACATTATTTTGATCAAAAATAAAGGAACGATAAACACTAGAGCTCCAGCTCATTTTTAAGCGAATCATGCGGTATGAGCCTTCACTTAGGCCTTCCACCATCTTTTTTACTTGCTCAAATTGATTTCGTTGTTCTTCATTTGGACTAGCAACGCTACCCACATACTTTTCGTATGCATTCACTAATTCGGACTTATTGATTGTTTTGGCGTAGTAGAAAATAGGTTCTTGAGGGTTTTCGCTAGGCTCGGTACCTAACCATTTAAAGGAAATATCCGTCTTGGTCTCTAAATTCGTGATGACAAGAGCCTCACCTGAGATGGTGATTTGATTGTTAGTGTCTAACCATTTTCCAAGCCAGCGTTTGTTAATGGGTTCGCTAGCAACCAGGTTTGGTTTAGATGCCGGTTGGGGCTGGGCCTGAGGTTGGGGGTCACTTGGTTTTTCTTCAGCGGTTGGAGTTTTCACAATCGCCTCGGGCTCATCAGCCGGTTTTTGTTTGATGAAATAAATGGCAGAGGCGATCATGCCCACAATCAATAGCAACAAAATGAGTAAGCGATGATCGGATTTTTGGCTCTCCGCGCTTAGAGGCTTGGCTACTTTGGGGGCGGGGCTCATGGCTACAGGTTCAATCACTGGCTTCGGGCTTGCAAACCCAGGCTCGATGCGAGGGGCTACGGGCGGCGTAGTCTGCGAAACCGCGTTTTGGGGTTTGGTTGTTTCAGTGACTGGTAGTTCAGTGGGCTTACTAAAGTTGGTAGGCGGGGCAGTTAAGCGTGGTTTGGGGATGGTTTTTGAACCATCGGCATCGTTAGCGGTTCTCGATTTGTAGAGGATGCCAAAGCCAATCAGACTGAGGCTCGCTAGGGATTGGGCGATGAGGCCTAAAAAGACAGGATTACCTTCAGTAACCACTTCTGGAGGGTTATTCATAGCGAAATGAACCCACTCATGGATTAAGTAGATCGACCAATTAATGCCGCTAATGATGGAACCTGCTTTTAATAGTTTTATAAATTCCATACCGATTACTCCAGGATGATTAAGCTAAAGTTTGTTGAAATACTGAGTAATAATAGCAAATACTGTTTATAAAATGGATAACAAAAAGCGAGCTTTTAATTGATATCCGATCGGAAATCCATGCAAAAAGTCATGACAAAATCCATCATCAAGGAACTTGAGCAATCGCAATGCATGTTCTTTTGGTCAAAAAAATGGATTTTTCAGAACTCATTAATTAATTCAAGTGAGACTTGGGCGATTACCAAGCAAGTCTACTTCCGTAATGTCCGCAAACATCGGGCCTTGGCATTTGCGCTTCCCTATATTGTGATTGAGGTGCCTCTCCTGGAGCAATCAACCCGGGCGCGGATATTGCTAAGCTACGCCGCAGACATTACCTTAATGATTGGTGCAATGGATCATTTCATAAAGGTTGAAAAAGGAATCAATGCTTGGCTCGAGAGGCCTGACAAAACATGGAGCCGTCAATCATTGGCGTCGGTCTGTGGTCGAATTATGAATACCGCCATTATTGCCGATGAGATTGCCTTACTGCGCTATCACGAGCCGTACCATAAAAAATTAGCTGGTCAATGGGAGGTCTTAGAGTAAGTATTTATTGAAGTGCTGATTAACGATTAATCATAAATGCTTCAAATAAAACCGCTTGCACTGGAAGATCTTCGACCGTGATCTCAAGCGGAAAATCTTCTGCAGTCTCATCCAGATTTGGTTTTGTTGAGCCTGAATTATTTTGTTTGAGATAAATCGCGGTGAGTTGAGGATCAAGTTGATCGTTTGCAAAGAGTAATAGTTGCTGTGCGATCTTATTGCGTCCTGCGGTTGTGAGAAGCTCGTCGGCCGGCATTGAACCGAGGATTGTATTTGCCTTGTGCTCAATTAAAGGAAGAATATCTTTTAGTGCACTTTTGACAGAGCTATTTTGAACTTTCAATACCAGTTCTACTGTTGCATAACTGCGATATTTCCCATCTTTGACGTTGACTTGAATGCGGTTATAAAAATGACTTGAGACTTTCACATAATGGTTGTCAAATGGATTCTTTTCTCGGTATTTCCTCGCCTTAATAATTTTATTTTCTAATTTATTTTCTTCAATCTCGGCCAATTTCTTTTGATGCTCATTCTCTTGATAAGCTAAAAATCCACCGACGGCAATCAATACCAATAAAACCACGCCAATCGCAATCAGCGATTTTCGGGTGAGCTTTAATGATGGAAGTTTTGGCATAGCAAGTGGTGGAATAGCTTAGCGAGATATGAGGATAGGCTTATTCTAAAGGCTTGTAGCGTAATCTAGTTTTTACGAAGGTGGGCGGGTGGAATCCGCAGTTGCTCACGGTATTTGGCGACTGTGCGGCGGGCCACAGTGAAACCTTGGGAAGCCAGTAAATTGGTAATTTGATTATCCGAAATTGGCTTTTTAGGGGCTTCGGCAGTGATGATTTGCTTAATTAAGGATTGCACTGCAGTGGCCGATACCGATCCACCCTTATCTGAACTCAATTGAGCGCTAAAGAAATATTTAAATTCAAAGATTCCTGCTGGACAGGCTAAGTATTTGTTGTTTGTAACTCGCGATATGGTCGACTCATGCATACCAATTGCGCTGGCAATTTCACGCAGAACCATGGGTTTCATCGCAATATTACCTTGATGGAAAAAATTTTGTTGGCGCTCAACGATCGCTTGAGCAACCTTAAGAATCGTTTCTTCGCGCTGTTCAATATTTTTGATTAACCAACGCGCCTCCAACATTTTTTGGTGTAACGCAGAATTACTCTTCTTGGAATTATTTTCTTTCAGAATCCGACTGTATTCTTGGTTTAACGTCAGGCGGGGTTTGAATGCTTGATTCGAGTGAACCACCCACTTCCTTTTGGTGTTTAGCTTTACCACCACGTCGGGCGTCACCCACTGCTCTACATTGGTATCAAAGCGCAGGCCGGGGTTGTGTTGTAGTGATTTAATAATGGCAACCGCTTCAAGAATGGCTGGCTCGGATTGTTTAAAGAGTTGCCGCAATTTCCCCCAATCCTTTTGTGCAATTTTAATGAGGTGATTCTGGGCAAGTAAAAATGCGAGCTCTAGGCAATTTTTATGTTCCAGATCTGTGGTCATTCGTCGTTGTATTTGTAAGCTCAGGCACTCGCTTAGCGAGCGAGCGCCGACGCCGGCGGGGTCGAGCTGCTGCAGTTGGGTTAACCCTTCTTGCAGTTGCTCAAAAGCTTCCGCAGGAGTCAACTGCAAGGATTGATGGATCTCGATGGCTAAATCGTCTAATGATTCCAATAAATAACCGCGATCATCTAGGCAGCCTGCAAGATAAAAGATAAACCCCTTTTTTGCGGGATCGAGGCGCAAAGACTGTATTTGTTCCTCAAGATAGTTCAGAAGGGAAGTGGTCTGCGCCTGTTGCTCATGGCGAGTATCCCAATCCTCATCATCGTCACGCGAGCTTGGGGTGCTTGATGCCCAATTGGCTTGCATGACTTCGGCTTTGCCAGACAAATCCCCATCTTCTTTGTGCTGATCTGGCGGCGCATATTCTAAGAGGGGGTTTTCTTCAGCTGCTTTGGCAAGCTCCTCTTCCAATTCGGCTGATGAGATTTGCAATAACTCAATGGAGCGCTGCAATTGCGGGGTTAGCGCAAGATGCTGGCTAAATTGAGTTTTAAGTGCAATCTTCATGGATTTATTCTAGAAGAAAGCAAAGGCGTAACCAAATTAAGGGCCAAGGCCGAATGGCATGGCTTGCGCTACAGGGTAAATGCGTTGGGGGATTAACCCCGCGTGCGACTTAATAACTCGGCTTACTAATGACTTTTAGATCGCCAGTGAGATGCGCACCTTTTTCTACGCTGATTTGCGAATACTCAATGGTGCCAGTAATTTTGCCGGTAGCATAAACCGTTAAATGGTCGGTCACTGAAAGGCCCTGCGTAATTTCGCCACGAACCTCGACGGTTTCTGCATTCACTTTGCCGTTGATCACCCCAGACGAGTCGACCATGACCTGCTTTGTTGTTAGCTCACCCTCGACCAACCCGGCAATGGCAGCCATATCGGGCACATCAAAATTACCTTTAATGACCACACCCTCACCAACGAATAGGGAGCCGGGTTTGATGTTTTCAGCCATTTTTTCTTTTCCTTTTTTTGAGGGCAAATTGCTAATGCCTTGATTCTACAAAATTATTCACCGGATAATCAATTGGCATGTGCATTAGTCAGCCCAAATAGGTATCAGAAGGGGTCTTCAGGTCAGCAATGTAAATGGATACTAACTTTATGAATGCAAAACTAATTCATCCATATGTTGGTAACTCCATGATTCATATCTTTAAATTATTGATGCCGGGAATCGGTTAATGGGTGACATGCTTTTTGCCGTTATATAAAATTACCAGGATCAATTAAGGTAAATCGCCATGTCGTCTCATCTCATTCAAGAATCTCGCATCAGTAGCCAGCGCTTCTATACCGTGATGCGGGAGAGCAAGATTAAGTTTTATACGACAAGCGTTGCAGCGGCTCGGTATTGGATTAAAAACTGCTCAGAGGCTCCACCACTGCATACAAATGGTAAGGCGGCTCCAGCGGCTCCAGCGGCAGCTGAGGTTGCTAGCGAGGAGGCAGCATTGCCACCAAGCACAGAAAACCCCGAGGCGGCGCCAAACGCCTAATCGATACTTTGCCGAAGCTGGGTTAGTTTTATTGAGAGCGCGGGTAAATGGTGTTTTTCTGGACGTCTTCGGGATTCCAGTTTTTAGTCATATCGCCGGTAGGGCCAAACAGAGTTAAGAGTAGCAAAACTCCCAACACAGCAAATGCCACCCCTAGGATGAGAAGTAGATTCTTACTCTTTTTTTCCTCATTAGCCTTGATGCTGGGTGGTCTGGTAGGGGGATTAAATTTTTCGGGGAAAGCCGATTCGATTGCCGCATTGGCTTTTTTAATATGGGCATAGATTGTCGCATCGTCTTTTTCTTCCTCGATGGCGCGCATCGCCTCCAGATAGGAACGGTGAGCCGATTCAATGTATTTGGCGGTTTTTAGGTACTGTTCGTGCCTAGAAAAATGTTCGGGCTTCATAAGGATGTACTTATAATTCCTCTACACTAAGTGCCTAGATTCGTAAGCCCATCAAGGATATGGGGTTTGCCTAGGGATGTTGATCATTACTGCTCTATGTTAACCAAAAACCATACTACCGCGCTGCAATCATTTTCAATGATATCTAATCAAGGAATTTATTGGTTACTTGCTTTGGTATGGCTTTGGGCTGGGGCTACACAGGCTCAACCATTGATGGCAGATCTAAAACCGATCCTAGATACCAAGACCCATAGTATTTACATCTATAAAAGCTCGGTTAAAAACTTACCGCCTGATTGGAAAAAGGTCTGGGTATTAACGAACTTTTACCCAGACCCTAACCAGCCCCCGCTTACCGTTTTATCAACGCGTCGCAATGTGCTATTTGATTGCCGTAAGAATCGGTTCTCTACTTTGGCACTGATTCGTTATGGAGAGCCTAATGCGCTGGGCAAGCCTCTGTTGCAGACCGACTCCGGTTTTGATCTCAAAGAGCGCGAGGTCCCCGAGGGGTCGGCAATGGAGATTATTAAAGGCATTGTGTGCGGTTCCTAACAGGCTTGTTTAAACTAATGGGTTATGAAATTTAATATTTATCCTCCCGAAACCCCGGCTGTCATCGATCCAAATTGGAAAATCGAGGCGCGTTTTATCGCAAAAACGATTGAGCGGGAGGGGGAGCGTCAGCCCTACGGCGGTTTTTATCTGAGCCCTACCGATCTGGGGGTGCCCATGGAGCTCTTGCGGGTCGATCCGGCCCAAGGTCTCATGTTTAAGCTTCATGGCGGCAGCGTCGCTGAATTCATCGGTAGCGAGCAAATGGCGGTGTTATGCGGTCCCAACGGCAAGATGCAATTCAAAGCCCAAATAGTCAAAGCCAATGAAAAAGGCGAGCTAATTGCAGCTATACCCGATGAATTAATTCTGATTCAGCGTCGGAAACAGTTTCGTACATTGGGTCCACCGGATGAGGACTTTAACTTTGTCTTAAGCCTTGGCGCTGGCCAGGAGTTACTAACTAAAGTGATTGATATCAGTTCTGGGGGTATGCTGCTCGATATTCGTTTAGATGCCACCCAAGTCGATATTGGGCGCTATTGGCATGACTGCTATTTTGAGCGCCTGAAGTCGCGCTCTGGCCCAATCGATTTGCAAATTAAGAATAATCGCCCAGGTGCTCAACTGGATCGTATTCGGGTGGGTTGCGAATTGTACGAACCGAACACTCGGGTTTTAAAAGAAATGGAAAGTACGCGCAGTGCGATTGAGAATGCACGCGTTGCTTCGAAATTAAATCGTTGGTACCTAAACGCATCGTGGTACGACTAAGCGATTGATTGGCGATGATTGAGGTTCGTCAATCCCAGCTTCAATCGCTAAGTCAACATGAAATTGAGCGCTTGGTTTATGTTGACCCCTTAAGCCAATTACCCAATCGACGCTACGTCGAGGAATCCCTTCCCAACTTACTGCAAAAACTCGATGGAACCGCGCTATTTTGTTTTGTCGACATCGATCGCTTTAAACAAGCCAATCAAATTAGTTATGCATTTGGCGACTCTCTCTTAAGTGCGTTTTCCCAACGGCTCGCATCACTTCTTAGGGCCCATGACTTGGTATGCCGTTTTGGTGGTGATGAGTTCATCGTCATTCTGTCTGATCTATCTGCTACGGATGCTTCGATGCAAGGTCAAGCCATCTGTGAGCGACTCTTAGCCCGCATGCAAGAGCCTTATCGGATTGATGGGAGACTCTATTCGGTCACGATTAGTATTGGATGTTGTCCCATCGACACGCAATCCACCTTTGAGGGACTGATCAAGAGTGCTGATGATGCACTTCGTGCAGCTAAGCGCAGCGGTGGAAATGCGCTGCAGATGGCAGATGCGCTCCCGCCCGAGGTCACTAGTGCACATGCTTCCTCGTTCGCGGCAGCGATGCAGATTGATAGTCATCAGAGTGGTGTTGGTGCAGAAATTCTGTTGCCTGCAGCGTGTATGGATTTGGCGCAATGGTTTCATTACTTAGAGCGCTTACGATCACACTATGTAGCATCGTTCGTTTCGGGTCATACGCCATTTCGTTTGGCTATTGATGTACCGCAGCGTTTGATTATGCAGGATATGGCATTAATTCAATCGTTTACCCAAATGCTCCACGCGTATGTCGTGAATCATGCGTTACCTGCTCAAACGATTTGCCTCGAAATCGACGAATCATTTTTGCAGTCAAGCCCGATGGTGTTGGATCATTTTTATCGGGCGATGAGTGAGGCTGAGATTATGCTGTGTTTAGATCATTATGGACGCCCCCAATCGCGTTTTGGCAGTCAGTGCGAACCATTTTTTTCCTTGGTTAAGCTCTCTGTAAATTTATGCGATCCGGTTTGTGATGACGCACGCGCCCGATCACAGATTGAGGGGATTGTTACCATGGCTAAGACCATGGGCCAAATTCCCATTGCACAAAATTCCACTCATGATGCTGCCACTCAATTGGCATTAGCCGAATTGGGTTGCGAATATTTCCAAGGACCGTTTGTACGCATTTAACACAACCCCCAAGGGACTCGCATCGATTTTCATGGGCGCAGTCTAGAATAGGGCTATGGAGCATTGAACAGGTATTGGGCATTCGTTAAACTAAAGGTTTTGGTAGCGCTATGTTGGCATTCTTTCAGAATATGACCCTTGGAAAATGGATTGTGGTGGTTTGTGCCACCCTGTTTTGCATTGTCGCGATCGTATTCTTGCGGGACTTACTGACGAAGAAAAAAGAAGAGGAAGAAAAACCGGTTTCGCCTGAGGAGAGTGAAAAGGTCAAACTCGAACCCTTGTTGGTGGGCAGTCTACAAAAGACCCATCAATTAGAGGATGTAATTAATCAAAAAATAAGCAATATGAAGTTGGATTTGATGGCCGAGCGTCTTCGCATCACTTCCACTGCCGAGGTCTTAAAAAATTTAGCCATTGAGAAGCGTTTTCCTGAGACCCTCTATCAAATTTATTACGAAACCCGTGCCTTTCCTAAAAAATCACCCGAGGCGCAAGAAACGGATTTGGAATGGCATCGACAGGCGGGTATTACTGATTTATCGGTCGAGCCAATTGTTGCTGAAGACGGTATTTTGATTCGCTTTACGCTCCAAGACCATCAGTACTCTCTGAGTGCAATCAATTATCGATTTGCAAGAACGTATTTTGTTGAACTGATCTTGCGAGATCCCGAGGATGTGAAATTATTAGTTGCGCGGGTCAAGGCCAATGAGTCTACAGGTCGAGAGATTTTAGAGAAAGCCGTCATTGAAATGCGCTCAGGCGACTGGATTGATGACATTGCGAGTTGCCGACTCTTAATGGATAAGCGTAAAACGGAAGTTCAACTCTTGGCAGAGCATCGTGAGGTTGAGACCTTAAAAAGCCGATTTATTTTGAATCAAGCGATTCGAAAAAAACAATAAAGACTAGTCACGACGTATGTCCACCGAAGTGAAAAAAACAGTGCATGGTTGGTTCTTGGGCTTTGCCAGCCTTCTCTTAGCCATTGCGCTGGGGGTTTTATTCAGTGCCGCTAGCGATCTAATCGATGCCTCGATGCAATTTAATGCCTTAACTGTGAAGCAACCCCGCTTTGCTGATTTTGTTGGCCCGCAGCGCTATGACATGCTGATGAAAAAAGCGACCAAACGTCCGGCTGCTAACCCTGCCCAAAAAGCAAATACCGAGGCAGCGAAGGTTCCAATCGATCCCGCGAAGGCTCCCCCCGAACCCCCAAAGGCCGCTAATCCACCTGCCGATCAGCCACTTGCATTGGACGCTGCGATTCAGAGAACCTTTGAGTTTTTCTCGGAGTATGAAAATAAGTTATCGAAGCCCAGCTTGCAGATCATTAAGCCCGTGGTTGCTGCGATCGAGACCGGATCGCCGGCCGAGCAATCGGGGATCAAGGTGGGCGACACGATTTTGACCGTGGGCGGCACTAAGCTGGAATCCGTGATGGGGTTTTATCTAGCGCTTAGCGATAAGCCAAGCCCTGAGCTCTCTTTGCGAGTGTTGCGGGATAAGCGGGAGTTAAACATTATTTTGCGCAGCCCCAAGGGAATTATTTTTCATGGCAACAACACAGGAATTAAGTTTGCCCTCCCAGAGGATGTTTTCTACATTACTGAGCAAGATGCCAAGCGGCTGGCTGAGCAATACAAAAATGATTTTATGAGCACCATTCCCGCCGATTGGCGCACTGATGCAGCGAACAATTTAATGCAAATGGCGCGTCAGCTCAGCAATTTGGGTACGGAAATGGTTGACCTCAATAATGCCAAACCAATTCGGATTAAATCAAGTGATTTGATTGCATGGCAACATAAGCGCTGGACAGAAAGTCTGGAGGATTATTTCAGTCAGCGCCGCTTGCTGGAAAACAAGGTCATTGAGATTTTGGGCAGCTTTGGGGATGCCATTAGCGGTCTGGTAGCTGCCTTATTGTTCTTTGGGATTGCTCTGTTATCGTTCTTATATAACCGCTCGTTTAGGCATAAAAGTTCAGCATGAATAGCCCTCTTATAGAGTATTGGCTTGGCATCGAGATCAATGGTCAGCATTGTGCGATCTCTGCACGTCAGATTTATGCTACGTTCATTTGTAAGCAGACTCCGCAGTCAGCCGATGCCCTACGCTTGGATGGCATCGTGGTGCATGAGGGGGAGCCCGTTTACCTTAAGCCCCATCATGCCCTCTTAAAACCCATGCAAAGTTCAATCAATCTCCAGGATTGGGGGCGGGCCTGCGAAGATCCCAGTTGGGTGATTGTGTTAAAAGATCGCGGCCGAATGGGGCCTGCCTTTAGGGTGCGCAAAATTACTGGACCATTTCATGGGGGCGCGAGCGAGTCAGGTAACTCGGTGCACCATGGTGGCTTCGATTACTCTGTTGTCAAAGTACTGACAAATTAAATGCGTGGATAGTGAAATGGAAAATGCCAATACCCAGGACAAACCCAATCTCGATGAGGGTGTAAAGGACGCGGTCTTTGTTGCCCCCAAAGCTTCGGGCTCATGGTCCGTTCTTAGCTATGTCCTGTTAATTTTGTCGGTCCTCACGGGGATGGCTGCTTTTCTTGCAGAGCGCCATTGGGTTAATGAGGATCGTTATGCCAACGCAATCTCAGCAGAACAAGCAATTGCGGTGAAATTGCCATTTGTATTAAAGGATCTTGCCGATAAAATCAACCGACCGCATCCGTTTGAAACGGCTTGGTTTGCCAGCCTTAAGAAATCCAACAAAGACCTTAAACAGTTTTTGGATCAAGTGCAGATTGTGAGTAAGCCGAAAGAGGCTACCAAAGACCCAGAGGCTCCTCCTGAGCCAAAACCAAGTTCATTTTTTGGCGCACTCGATGGTTTAGCCCACTCCATTTTTTCTGCGCTGGATGAGTCGGTCAAGCCATCGGTTAAAGAGCCGGTGGTCACAGTACCCGATCCTCAAGCCATCCCGGTTCTTAACAATGCGAGTGATGTGATTGCGGTTGCTGCGATCGTCGATACCGCAGTGACCACGCTCACTAATCAAGAGTTGGAGCTCAACAACATTAAAGTGTTGGCCCAAGCCTTAGCGCCGTTTATGGCTCCTGCTGGCATCCTCGATCTTACAAAAACCCCAGAGGATTCACCGCTCTACAAGATGGCCGTTAGTGCCGATGCCTTTATCAAAGCCAGTAAAGCGTGGCAGATCAACGTAACCGACATCGCTAGCCTCACTGAGCTTAATAAAAGTTTTGCCGAGGCGATTGACCAGCGCAATTTATTGGATGCCAGTGTGCAAAAGCCAGCGCCTGGTGCCAAACCAAACCCCAAGGTCATTGAACTGACGACTAAATTAAGGGCAAGCTTGTGGCAGACCAAGGCTCAGCCTACACTGCGCGCCTTGCAAGAGTTCAATAAGCAATTGATTGCGATTCGCACAGTAACCGCAGATCCACGCAGTATCCGCTTGGCCGCTCAAAAGAGTGGTCTGCAACCCACGGCGCTCGAGGATAACTACGGCAACTTGCCATCGATTTTGTTGCTTATTAGCGTCCTGTCATCCTTCTTGGCACTCATTAGTGCTGCTGTAGTGAGCCGTTTAAGCAAGACCCTGGTGTATACCGACCGTACTCCAAAATCATCGATTGCGCAGCGGTGGTCCAAAAATCAATCGGACCGGAAAGCCGAGCGCATTTCTTCCAAACAGCAGATTGCGTTTAAGGATGATCTCCATAAAGAATTGGATCGCCTTAGTGAACAATTTCATGGGGTTAATGAACTCGGAATTAAACTGCGCCAATCGATCACGATGCTGAGTCGGCAAGCTGGCGAAGTCGGGCATCCACCAGAACTTGAAAATGATTCATCAGCCATTGAGGTCATTGCAGTACCCGAGCAAATTCAAGAAGCCTTTGATGCACTCAAGCAACAAGGCATTCGTCTATACCTCGCGATTTTGGATAACCATTCTGGCAAACAACTAGCCGCCGAAACCGAAAAATTGAATGGCTTAATTGAGGAAGTGGAGTCAACCGTGACCCAGTCTGAGGGCTTGGTCAAACAGTTGTATGACGAGCTGGATTTGCGAATGCGCAAAACACAGGCGGCGATTTCAAGTTC
>VGIH01000003.1 GCA_016867965.1 Betaproteobacteria bacterium
ATCACAATAATGCGCTCATGAATATCGACCTGGGTGGCTGCAAGTCCAATTCCTGGCGCCTCATACATGGTTTGTGCCATGTTCGCGACAATCGTTTGGACTCGCTCATCCACGGCAGCTACAGGCTTAGCAACCTTATGCAAGCGAGGGTCGGGATAATGAAGGATAGGTAAAACAGGCATATCCCAATTATCTTACAAACAAATCCGCCTAGCCCTCTAGTGCAGCCTTTTTACTCTCGTAACAATGAGGGATGCACAAGCAACTCCAATCAACCGCTAATTTTCGAATTCAATCGATCACACAAGAGTGTTCGTATTACCCAAAACGCTTATTGGATCTAAGTGACCCGCCAAAAAGACTTTTTTATATCGGGGATATTCAGTTATTGGCACAGCCCATGCTAGCAATAGTAGGGGCGCGTAAGGCCTCGCCCTCTGGACTCTTATTGGCGCAGCACTTTTCCAGCGCCCTGGGACTTGCTGGTTATCACATTATTTCCGGGATGGCCTACGGGATTGATGGCGCCGCCCACCGGGGCATCTTGGATCTTAGGGCAACCTGTAAAACCATCGCGGTTTGCGGCAATGGACTTGATCGGACTTATCCGCCCGAACATCGCGAATTGGCAACCCGCATCGCATTACAAGGCCTTTTACTCTCCGAATACCCCCCAGGAACCAGCCCAAAAGGCTTTCATTTTCCAAGGCGCAATCGAATCATCGCCGCCCTCTCTCTCGGAGTTGTGGTGATTGAGGCTGCCCAAAAATCCGGGTCCCTAATTACAGCCTATTTAGCAAGCTCGCTGGGAAGAGAGGTTTTCGTTTTGCCTGGGGCGATTACATCACCCCTTTTCGAAGGGTCTCACCAACTAATTCAGGAGGGAGCGAAATTAGTTAGGGGTGTCCAAGATGTGCTTGAAGAATTGCCTAGCATCCGCCTCCATTGAGGGTGAATCAATGTAAGCCATTGAATTTAATGAATTTTTTTTTAGCTTGTGGTTATTAGTCCCGAGACTTGTTTGACTTTTTACAAAGACCTGGGCTAATAATAAAAAGGGGTGAAGACGAGTTCTTTTAAAAAACCGTTTAAATTAGTCTTCCATTTGGCCCTAATAGGGGTGCAAAAAAACATATCTTAATTAGGCATAGTGTGACAACCAGTACAAAGTCGAGCAGCAAAAAAAATTTAGTCGCTGAGCACCCAAAAGCGCTCATCATTGCTGAAAAACCATCAGTAGCAAACGACATTGCTAAAGCCCTGGGCGGTTTTACCAAGCATGACGAGTATTTTGAGAATGATGCCTTTTTGATCTCATCGGCAGTTGGCCATCTTCTTGAAATTGCCGCTCCTGAAGAATACGAAGTCAAACGGGGCAAGTGGTCCTTTGCTAATTTGCCTGTGATTCCCCCGCATTTTGATCTGCGACCTATTGCGAAAACGGAATCTCGCCTGAAGGTCTTACAAAAGCTCATTAAGCGCAAAGACGTCAATCGTATTATTAATGCCTGCGATGCGGGTCGCGAAGGTGAGCTGATCTTTCGCTTGATTACTCAGCACGCCAAAGCCGCGCAAAAAATTGAGCGCCTATGGCTTCAATCCATGACACCCGCTGCAATTCGAGAGGGCTTTAATAAACTGCGCTCGGACGATGAGTTAATTCCCCTTGCTGATGCAGCACGCTGCCGATCGGAGGCCGATTGGTTGGTGGGGATTAATGGCACCCGAGCCATGACCGCATTTAATAGTAAAAGTGGTGGGTTTTTTCTTACAACGGTTGGGCGCGTTCAAACACCAACCCTATCGATTGTTGTCCAGCGCGAAGAGCAAATTCGGAAGTTTGTATCCAAAGACTACTGGGAGGTGCGCGCTGAGTTCATTGCCGCGGCTGGGGTTTATGAGGGCCGCTGGATCAATCCCGATTTCAAGAAAGATCCCGCCGATCCTGATGCGCGAGAAAATCGCCTTTGGAGCGAGGCTGCAGCTAAGAGCATTGTGGCTGCTTGTCGAGGAAAAAAGGGCGGCGTCTCTGAAGAATCAAAACCCGCAACTCAACTGGCGCCCCAACTTTTTGACCTCACAAGTTTGCAGCGCGAAGCAAATGCTCGATTTGGTTTCTCTGCCAAAAATACCTTGGGGCTTGCACAAGCCTTATATGAGCGCCATAAGGTCCTAACCTATCCAAGAACGGATGCGCGCGCACTGCCTGAAGACTATTTGAATACGGTTCAAAAAACCATCGCGCTGCTTGGTGAAAACGCTCAAGAGTGCCGACCGTTTGTAGCCGCAATCCTTAAAGGCGATGGTAAAAAATCATGGGTCAAACCTAATAAACGGATTTTTGACAACAGCAAAATATCGGATCACTTTGCCATCATCCCTACACTCGAAGCGCCTAAAAATTTAAGCGAGCCCGAACAAAAGCTCTATGACCTAGTGGTTCGGCGATTCTTGGCGGTGTTTTATCCTGCCGCCGAGTACCGAGTCACCACCCGCATTACCGAAGTGTCTGGTCATCAATTTAAAACCGAGGGCCGCGTATTGGTTGAGCCAGGCTGGTTAGCTGTTTATGGTAAATCGTCTCAAACAGACGATGAACTGGTGCCTGTCCAGAAGAATGAGTCCGTTCAAAACGAAACTGTTGAGCTGGTCCCTTTAAAAACAAAGCCGCCGGCGCGCTATAGCGAAGCAACCTTATTGTCGGCGATGGAAAGTGCGGGGAAATGGGTCGATGATGACGAAATGCGTGAAGCAATGGCTGAAAAGGGTCTTGGAACCCCCGCGACGCGCGCTGCAATCATCGAAGGTTTATTGGCAGAAAAGTACATCGTTCGTGAGGCCCGCGAGTTAATACCAACCGCAAAAGCATTTCAATTGATGACCCTTTTGCGCGGTCTTGACGTTTCTGAGCTCACCCAGCCCGACCTTACTGGAACCTGGGAACACAAACTAGCGCTCATTGAAGAAGGTAAGCTTGATCGCAACACCTTCATGCAAGAAATTGCACAGATGACACAAAAAATTGTGAAGCGTGCAAAAGAATTTAATAGCGATACTATTCCAGGCGACTATGCAACCTTAAAAACTCCTTGCCCGCATTGTGGCAAGGCCGTGAAAGAAAACTATCGACGCTTTGCTTGTGAATCCTGCGGTTTTACGATTAGCAAAACCCCGGGTGGTCGAGCATTTGAGTACGAAGAGGTTGAATCTTTACTTAAAGAAAAAACTGTCGGGCCCTTACAGGGCTTTCGCAGCAAAATGGGCAGGCCCTTTGCGGCAATTATTCGTCTTACTGAAATACCATTAGACGATGCTGATTATCCCAATGCGGGCTTCAAACTGGAGTTTGACTTTGGCAACTCAGGTGGAGAGGATGAAGAGACGGTCGACTTCACTGGCAGAGAAGCGCTTGGGGGGTGTCCAAAATGCTCTGGTGCCGTTTACGAAGATGGGATGCGCTATATTTGCGAACACAATACGGGCCGTGCTAAAACCTGTGATTTTAAAACTGGGAAAGTTGTTCTACAACAAGAGGTATCGGCGGAACAAATTAAAAAGCTATTGAAAGAAGGCAAAACTGATTTATTGACCAACTTTAAGTCCAATCGCACTGGTCGTGGTTTTAAAGCTTATCTTGCCTTAGATCCCAAAGGAAAAATTGGCTTTGAGTTTGAGGCTAAAGCGCCCGCCAAAAAACGCGCTGGCGACAAGAGTGCAAGTGATTCGGAGTCCAAACCAAAACGCGCAAGTCGCTCTAAAGCAAAGTCCGAGGAATGAGAGAGGGCCGGAATAAGGGCTGAGGCAAGCGTTGACCATAGCAGCCCTCGCGAACCAAGTGCGGTTGCTACATATAGATTTGGCATACCCGAAATAGCCCCCATGATCGGGAGTCGGTCTTTGCTCACGCAGCGCACCCCAACAAATTGATCGGCTACCGTTAGCTTGGCGGGATCAATTGTTTGTGGTTTCAATAGCCCTAAAGCCAGCTGACGATTGTGTGCATCACTTGCAGCACTTGGTTGTGTGGAATTCTGATTCTCATCATAGGTCGAGCCAACTAACCAGCGGTGCGATTGGGTCTCTGGATCCCAAACGGGAGGGGTGCAATAGCCATCGCCCGATAAATTTATTTTGGGGATGCAATCTAAGAGATCGGCCTGTTGATCGATTCTAAAAATGCTAAGCTGGCCGCGCACGGGCTTTAGATAAAGCTTTTGAGCAAATGAGGTTAAAAGATCTTGAGCGCCAAAGGCATTTGCTAGGACGACAGTTTGCGCTTTCGCTATACAACTGCCATTTTTATCAAAGGCTCGCCAGAGGTCGCCTTTAAGTTCAAGGTGTTCGATTGTGCTAGACCAAATGGTCTGCAATCCCTTGCAGGATAGAATTCGCTCTTTACATAGCCCTGCGAGATTTATAGAGCCGGCGCCAGGAAACCAAACGCCTGCGCGCTCAATCCCAAAACGTTGTTGAGCATTCTCAGACGAAATATATTCACCAATATCAGACGTGATGCCCAATTGAGTTAATTTGTTCTGTAATACCTTTTCATCAAGATCGGTCCCCATCTTAGCAAGGGCAAAAACGCCACGGTGATCCCATGCGCCATCACAGTCAAGCTCGACCATTCGATAGGCGGACAACGCTAAACGATGTAGCCTACTGGCTGTGCGGCCAAGCGCTGGATGGGTAATTGCGCCATCATGGGCTGATGTTGCTTGTCCTGGTCCGGACGCACCATCGACAACACACACCGAAACACCAAGGCGGTGATATTGATTGGCAATAGAGGCGCCGGCAATGCCGGCACCGATCACTAAAACATCAACTGGTTTTGAAAGCAAGTTGCTTATGCTTGAAAGCGATTGGCAATCTTAGTTTTGATTTCGAGTAGCTCTTTTGGTAAGCGCTTATCCAATTTATCAAAAAGCTCTTGGTGCAAATCCAGCTCGACCCGCCAATCATCGGCACGCACCGCGGTCGATTGATTAAATTGCTCGGGCGATAGGGCCAAACCATTCCAATTGAAATCTATATGACTTGGCGATAGGCCAAGAGGGGTTTCGGTTGCGCCTGCTTTGTTTTCGGCACGGCCCAAGATCCACGCCAAGACGCGCATATTCTCGCCAAAACCTGGCCAAATAAATTTGCCGTTTTCATCTTTGCGAAACCAGTTCACTAAATAAATTTTTGGCAAAGTGGCGCCCTCTGCCTCAAGCTTCTTACCCATATTAAGCCAGTGCTGAAAATAATCGCTCATGTTGTACCCCGCAAACGCAATCATCGCAAACGGGTCGCGCCGCACGACACCAACCTTACCAGTAATCGCAGCAGTGGTCTCTGAGCCCATGGTTGCAGCCATATAAACGCCCTCGGTCCAGTTTCGAGCTTCGCTAATCAAGGGAACCGTATTTGAGCGGCGGCCGCCAAAAATAAACGCGGCTAATGGAACCCCTTCTGGGTTATCCCAATTTGGATCAACCGCGGGGTTATTAATAGCTGCTGTAGTAAAGCGCGCATTAGGATGCGCGGCTAAGAGGCCGGCTTTGCCATCTTCTGGTGTCCAATCCTTGCCCTGCCAATCAATTAAGTGGCTTGGTGGAGCCTCGGTTAGGCCCTCCCACCACACATCGCCGTCATCGGTAAGCGCCACATTGGTAAAAATAACATTTTCATTTAATGAATCAACGCAATTTGCATTGGTCTCTCGATTGGTACCGGGTGCCACACCAAAGTAACCGGACTCTGGATTAATTGCGTAAAGACGCATCTGACCGGTTTTGGAATCTTTGCGAGGCTTAATCCAAGCAATATCATCGCCAACCGTTGTTACCTTCCAGCCCTCAAATCCTTTGGGGGGAATCATCATTGAGAAATTGGTTTTGCCGCAGGCCGATGGAAAAGCTGCTGCCACATGGTATTTTTTTCCTTCAGGGGAAGTAACCCCCAAAATCAACATGTGTTCCGCAAGCCATCCCTGTTCGCGCCCCATGGTTGAAGCAATCCGCAAGGCGAAACATTTTTTTCCTAGAAGAGCATTGCCACCATAGCCCGAACCAAACGACCAAATCTCTCGCGTTTCGGGATAATGAACGATATATTTCGTTGGGTTGTTGGGCCAAACGACGTCTTTTTCTCCGAGTGCCAAGGGCTTACCAACCGAATGTACGCACTGAACAAATTCGCCATCGGTCCCTAAAAGCTCGAGAACCGGTTTACCCATGCGCGTCATGATGCGCATATTAATTGCTACGTATGGACTATCAGATAGCTCAATACCAATATGTGCGATAGGAGATCCAAGGGGGCCCATTGAAAAAGGAACGACATACATCGTGCGGCCCCGCATGCACCCCTCAAACAGCGGGGTTAGGGTTGCGCGCATTTCATTGGGGTCTACCCAATTATTGGTTGGTCCCGCATCCTCTTGATGGGCTGAACAAATAAAGGTTCGGTCCTCAACGCGCGCCACGTCCATCGGGTCTGAAATCGCCAAATAAGAATTCTTCCTTTTTTGCGGATTTAGTTTCTTCAGACTACCGGCCCTAACTAATAACTCGCACAACGCATCGTATTCGGACTGAGAGCCGTCACACCAATGGATTTGATTAGGCTGAGTTAACGAAGCGACTTCCTCAACCCATTGAATCAGTTTTACGTTCTTTACATAGGCTGGAACATTCAGATTCACTGTGACGGGATTGGCTGGTTTATTCATAGGACCCTCAAATGTAACCGGTTAATTTTTAACAAGTTTTTTTAATGTGCGAGCAAAATTTATAACGATTTTAACATTTGTGTAACGTTAAATTAACAGCTTATTTGCCAATACAGAACTCGCTAAATATCTTGCCCAAGAGATCGTCAGGCAGCAATTTTCCGGTGATTTCCCCTAAATGATTTTGTGCGCAATAGAGCTCTTCGGCAAATAACTCCAAAGCTCGATTGCCCCCAAATCCATATGCCATGGCTTTTTGTATATGCTCCTTTGCAAGCACGATGGCGCGAAGATGGCGCGAGCGCGCAGTGTAAATTCCACCCCCTGCGTTTCCTTCCCACCCCGCAAAATGCAAAATCATTTCTTGAAGTTGCCTGATGCCATCACCTGTTTTTGCTGAAATAAAAATTTGTTTCGATTCACCGTCTGTTTTTGACTGAGCTGCTTGCAGGCTCTCTAGCAAATCTCGTTTATTTATTACATCCAAAATATGAGCGCCTGAGTGGGCGCGCTCCCTGACCGTTTTTTCGATGCCTAAAAAATTCTGTTCGGGTGCTTGTGTAGCATCGTGCATTAGCAAAACGATATCTGCTTTGGCAATTTCGTCCCAGGTTTGGGCCACGCCGATCTGCTCTACAACATCATTAGACTCCCGAATACCGGCGGTATCAATCACATGCACGGGTATGCCATCGATCGAAATATTTTCAATGATTCGATCACGTGTCGTGCCCGCAATTGGCGTAACGATTGCCCGCTCTTCTCCAACCAAAGTATTTAATAATGAGCTCTTGCCCACATTTGGTGGGCCAACCAGCGCAAGGCGGATACCATCGCGCAAAATTTTTCCTTGACTCGAAATTTTAATAATCTGGTCTAAATCACTCATGATTTTTTCAAGGCGCTGCTTTGCGTTGGCAGCCTCAATAAACTCAATCTCTTCCTCGGGAAAATCAAGGGTCGACTCGACCAAAATTCGTAACTGTGTAATTTGATCAATCAATTGATTAATTTCTTCAGAAAAGCGCCCTTGTAGTGAGAGACTTGCACCTCGTAAGGATGCGTCGCTTTGTGCATTAATGAGGTCTGCGATGGCTTCAGCCTGTACCAAATCAATCTTGCCATTTAAAAAAGCTCTCAATGAAAATTCGCCGGGCCCGGCGAGCATGATCCCTTCGGGGGTGCCAAGCTCTATGACGCGATTCAAGACCAGCTGCGTGACGCGCGGTCCGCCGTGGCAGTGAAGCTCAACCACGTCCTCACCAGTGAATGAGGCGGGCGCCTTAAAGTAAAGCAACAAAACTTGATCTAATTGCTCTTGGCGTGCATCTTTTAAAACCAAGAAATGTGCGAAACGCGGTTTAGGCTCAGCACCAAGAAGCGTCTTCGCAAGCCCAATAAGATCTGGGCCTGAAACACGAACAATCCCGACGCCGCCCGCGCCCCGAGGGGTTGCTATTGCAGCAATGGGATTTCTGTGCATTCAACCCCAACCCTTAGCCGCCTAATTGGCCGGTCGCTTAATAAACATTTGATTAATTTGCCACTGCTGAGCAATTGACAAAATATTGTTAACCACCCAGTACAGCACAAGTCCCGCCGGGAAGAAAAAGAACATGACCGAAAAGATGATCGGCATCCACAACATGATTTTTGCTTGAAGTGGATCGGGTGGGGTTGGATTTAAGCGGGTTTGTACAAACATTGATACCGCCATAATGATTGGCAAAATAAAATAAGGGTCTGGCACCGAAAGATCCTTAATCCAAAGAATCCATGGTGCATTTCGCATCTCAACGGATGAAAGCAAGACCCAATACAGTGCAATAAAAACAGGGATCTGTACAACCACTGGCAAGCATCCACCCAGTGGATTAATTTTTTCTTGCTTGTAAAGGTCCATCATCGCGCGATTTAATTTCTGCGGATCACCTTTGAACTGCTCGCGGAGGTTCATTAATCGCGGTTGCACTTCTTTCATGCGCGCCATCGACTTATAGCTTGCGGCCGAAAGCGGGAAGAAAATTAATTTAATGATGAATGTTAAAATTACAATTGCCCAACCCCAATTTGCGACGTAAGAGTGAATTTGTTCTAAGAGCCAAAAAATTGGTTTGGCAATTACTGTAAAGTAGCCGTAGTCTTTAATTAGATCAAAGCCCGGGGCAATTTTTTCTAAAAGAGTTTCCTCTTGTGGGCCAATAAATAGACGGGTGCTCTCAATGTGACTCGATCCTGCTGCAAGTGCAGTAACAGGAATTTGTAAACCAATTCGAAACAGATTTTGTTCTACCTTGCCGACATAAACATCTCGGGCTGCTTTGTCGCTTGGTATCCAGGCGCTTGCAAAGTAATGTTGCACCATCGCAACCCAGCCAGGCTCGCCCGCAGGTATTTGTTTAGGAATATCAACTTTGTTTTTTTCAATATCGGAAAAATTAATTTTGATGAATTTTTCTTTGTCGGTATATAAGGCCGGTCCTGTGAAGGTGCTATAGAACTCACTATCACTCACTGCGGAGCTATCGCGTACGATTTCGTTATAAAGAACTAAGCCGCCAGGGTTGGCCTGACCGCTAAGCTGTGTAATGCGGTGTTCGACTTCAACCACATAGCTGCCATCAGTTAAGTAATAGGTTTTTTCCAAGCGGACGCCGCCGCGCTCATTCACAAACGTCACAAACGTTTTATTGTCGGTGCGGCCATTTTTGCCTATTGCAAACGAAGCCGTGTGATTGGGTAGCTCGGTGTTGCTCGCTGAAATCAGGCCTGATCGGACAAAATATTGGTTTTGTGGGGTGATTTGCAACAGCGCAATCGGTTTTTGGTCGGGCGTTAATTGTTTTAACAGTTTTGCACTAATAACGCTTGCGCCCGTTGCATTAATCTCGAGCTCTAAGACATCGTTTTTAATGGTGTGTTTTTCCCCGGGGGCTAAGTTGGGTGCATTAAATGCCGGAGCTCGCTGGGGAGCGGGCAGACTCTCTGGCTTAGGAAGGTCGGTCGATTTTTGTGGCTGACTTGGGGTGGCTGATGGGGCCTGTGATGTGCTCGCTGGGGATGGTAAGGTTTCAGATGTTTTAGATGGGCTTGGAGTTTGGCTTGTAGGTGTTAGTGGCGTGGGCCCAAAGAGCGCTTGTCGTCCATCATAGATTAGCCAATTGTTGTAGAGCATCAAGCCCGAAATCGTTAGTACCGCCCAAAGGAGTGTTCGCTTAATGTCCATAGTTAATAATTTGTGTGGATTAATTTTTGTTTGTTTTGCTCTGGATCAACCGGGTCGTAGCCACCGGCTGACCAGGGATTGCACCGCAAAATTCGCCAGCTGATTTTACCGATGCTTTTCAGAGTGGAGTGTTTCTTTAGGCATTCGCAGGCGTAGTCTGAACAGCTCGGCAGGTATCGACACTGCCCCCCAACATATGGGGACAAAATGAGCTGATAGGCCCTTACTAAATAACCCAACAGTCGGTTCATGAAACCAGATCCTGTAGCTGGGTTTTTAGTTGTTGATATTCAGAATTTCGAAGTCTTCCGCGCGTAGATCGACCCACAGGCTGTTTTAGTCGGACGACAAGCTCTGAGAAATTACCGAGCGATCCTTTGCGGGTTAATTCACGCGCAGCCCGCTTAAGACGATTGCGGTCAACGGCGCGCTTTGCAAGCTTTTTAGCGATCGCTAGCCCAAGGTCAAGATTGCCTCGCTCTTTTGAATCGGCATAAACAGCCCAGGCTCCACAGCTAGTTGACCTGGTTCGCAAAAGGGCCTGAATTCGTGCCGATTTCAATTCATTACACTGAGAGTCTTTTGCGACCTTTAGAGCGACGCGCATTGAGCACCGCGCGACCGCCTTTGGTTTTCATGCGAACCCGAAATCCATGGGTTCTTTTACGACGCGTTACAGATGGCTGATATGTTCTTTTCATGATTGTTCCTAAGAAAACCCTCTATTTTCTCTATTTGTTTGAATAGCGTCAACTTTATATCCGGGTTTTGCCTAATTATTTTTACCTACTATTGCAAACAATTGATTTAAATAAAAAAGCGCTCTTTACGCACAACTTATCCACAGCTTATCCCCTGTATTTTTACTTGTGGATAACTTTTATCCCTCGCTACAATCAATTCCTGAATTTCATATGAGCAAACTAGAAATCCCCCCACTCCTTACACACCCAAATCCACTTGGGTTTTGGGATTTAGCTATGGAGATTTTAGCTAAAGAGTTGTCACCACAACAATTCAAAACCTGGATTCAACCATTAAAATTAAAGGGGTATGACGAAAGTGAGCGTTTACTACTAATTGGTGCTCCCAATCCCTTCAAGCTTGACTGGATTAAGCGCACCTTTTCTGCGAAGCTTCACGAAATCGCCTCCTCTTATTTTGGCAGCACTATTAACATTCAATTTACACTCGGCGCCGATTCTACGAGAGACCCCTCCAAAATCGTTAATGCAGTTTTCCGTCAAGAAAAAATGGTGGATGCTTCGGTTGACACCGCCGCGCCGCCGGGCGCCGCCCTTTCTGCTGGCGACTTCGGAACCGAGGGGCTAGAGATCGGGATTGGATCGACTCCCCACGATCGCGACCATTCAAAGCTTAATCCCGGGCTAACTTTTGAGAGTTTTGTTACAGGCAAAGCAAATCAGTTGGCTCGTGCAGCATCCATTCAGGTTGCCCACAACCCGGGGGCGTCGTATAACCCAATGTTTTTGTATGGCGGCGTGGGCCTTGGCAAAACCCACTTAATACATGCTATTGGGAATCACCTCCTTAAAGAAAAGCCTGATGCCAAAATTCGATATATCCACGCGGAACAGTATGTATCTGACGTCGTGAGGGCCTATCAGCAAAAGGCATTTGATCGATTTAAGCGGTACTACCACTCCTTGGACCTATTGTTAATTGACGATATTCAATTTTTTGGTGGAAAATCCCGCACCCAAGAAGAGTTCTTTTATGCGTTTGAGGCTCTGATTAGTAATGGGGCACAAGTAATTATTACCAGCGATACCTATCCAAAGGAAATGGAGGGTATTGATGAGCGCCTCATTTCACGGTTTGACTCTGGATTAACGGTTGCCATCGAACCGCCAGAGCTAGAAATGCGGGTTGCTATTTTGATGAAAAAGGCGGCCATTGAAGGCATCCCGATGAGCGAAGATGTCGCATTTTTTGTGGCCAAGCACCTGCGTTCAAACATTCGGGAGCTTGAGGGTGCGCTCAGAAAAATCTTGGCATACGTTCACTTTCATGGCAAGGAAGTCAATATTGAGGTGGCGCGCAGCGCACTTAAAGATCTTTTATCTATCCAAAATCGACAAATTTCGGTTGAGAGTATCCAAAAAACGGTTGCCAACTTCTATAACATCAAGGTTGCCGACATGTATTCAAAAAAGCGGCCCGCCAACATTGCTCGACCGCGTCAAATTGCGATGTTTATTGCCAAAGAACTAACCCAAAAGAGTCTGCCCGAGATTGGCGAGTTATTTGGTGGTAGAGATCACACCACCGTTTTGCATGCGGTTCGTAAAATTGCTGAGGAGCGCCAGCGCGATTCTCATCTTAATCACGAACTGCACGTTCTCGAACAAAGCCTTAAAAATTAACCTGTGGGTAACGCGTGGAAAGGTGGTGGGATAACTGTGTTGAGAAAAGCTTGATAGTTTTTTGAATGAGTTGTTTGTATTATCCTAATAAGATGTTGTTCACAATTTGTTCATGAGTTGTTTGGCACTTATGCACAGCAAATTTTCTCGAAAAGGCCTTGATTTCACTATAAAATTTAACTTATAAGCAGAAAACACAACCCCCTATTACTACCACGATATAAATATACAAAGGAAATAAAAAAACAATGCAGCTGATCAACGCCACCCGAGACGAAATACTAAAGCCTCTTCAGGTAGTTAGTGGCATTGTTGAGCGTCGCCATACTTTGGCAATTCTGGCGAATTTACTATTTAAAAAAACAGGATCCTCAATTTCGTTTGTTTCCACGGATATTGAAATTCAGATTACAACAAAAGCGAACCTTGGGGTTGGTTCTGGTGATATGACAACAACAGTGGGGGCTCGAAAGATATTAGATATTTTGCGAGCCCTGCCTGAGGGGCCTGTAAGTCTTAATCTTAAAGATAATAAGATGGTCGTGCAAAGCGGTAAGAGTCGGTTTTCCCTCCAAACCCTAGCCGCAACCGAATTTCCGGTTATGCAAACCAACTCGGAGGCTCAGTCGAGTTGGGCAATAAGTCAAAAGAAACTTCGCCAACTCATAAGTCAAGTTTATTTTGCAATGGCTCAGCAAGATATTCGTTATTACTTAAATGGCATGCTTTTGGTTGTCGATGGAAAAGATCTGGTTGCTGTTGCAACCGATGGACACCGGTTAGCCTATAGTCATATTGAGCTTGACACCGCACTTTCAGGAAATGGGCAAAAACAAGAAATTATTATTCCGCGCAAAACAATTCTTGAGTGTCAACATTTACTACAAGAAACGGACGAGTCAGTCGAAATCAGTATTAGCAACAACCAGATTAAGTTCAACTTCGGTGATATTGAGTTAATTTCGAAACTACTTGAGGGTAAGTTCCCGGACTACCATCGCGTAATTCCAAAGGGACAGAAAAATTCACTTTCTGTTAATCGTGAGACTCTACAAGCGGCTCTTCAGCGAGCAGCCATTCTGACAACCGAAAAATTTAAAGGTGTCCGTTTTTCATTAACAAGCAACAAAATTACGATACAGTCTACCAATGCCGAACAAGAAGAGGCCCAAGAGGAAATAGAGACTACCTATGATGGCGATACAGTTGAGATCGGTTTCAATGTTAGCTACCTTCTTGATGCTCTCGCAAACATTAAAAACGAAGCGATTCAGATTAGCCTTGAGGATGCCAACAGCAGTGCTGTCATTACATTACCAGGATCGGAAGCATTTAAGTACGTTGTAATGCCGATGCGTATTTAGGTTTTGTTGTTCTCATAAGTTCAAACTAGAAAATTTCATGTCTTTAGAAAACCAAAGTAATGAGCAATATGGCGCCTCATCGATTCAAATATTAGAGGGACTAGAAGCGGTTCGTAAGCGCCCCGGAATGTATATTGGGGATACGTCTGACGGCACCGGCCTACATCATTTGGTATTTGAAGTCCTTGATAATTCGATTGATGAAGCTCTAGCGGGGTATTGCACAGAAATATCGGTTGTAATCCACACGGACAATTCCATTTCCATTATCGATAATGGAAGGGGCGTACCTACCGGCATTAAGTTTGACGATAAACACGAACCCAAGCGAAGTGCGGCGGAAATTGTGATGACCGAACTTCATGCTGGGGGTAAATTTGATCAAAACTCATACAAGGTTTCTGGTGGTCTACATGGTGTGGGAGTTAGTTGTGTTAACGCCCTTTCTAAGTGGTTGCGTTTGACGATACGACGTGATGGCAAAGTTCATCATATGGAGTTTGGGCGCGGGGCTGTTCAAAACCGAAACATTCAACTTGAGAACGGTGTTGAGGTGTCTCCAATTTCGGTTACTGGGGAAACCGATTTACGAGGCACCGAAGTTCATTTTCTGGCCGACGAAGAAATTTTTGGCAACATTGAGTATCACTACGAGATCCTTGTAAAACGAATTCGTGAGCTTTCATTTCTCAATAATGGCGTTCACATTCGTTTGGTTGATCAGCGAAGTGGGCAAGAGGAAGATTTTGCATTCTCCGGCGGGGTGAGAGGGTTTGTTGAGTACATCAATCAAACCAAAACTGTATTGCACCCAAATATTTTCCACGCCCTGGCTGAGCGGCCCTCTGATCTTGGCGGTCAGATTACCGTTGAGGTTGCCATGCAATGGAACGATGGTTACAACGAACAAGTTTTGTGTTTTACAAACAACATCCCTCAGCGCGATGGCGGCACACATCTAACCGGCCTGCGCGCCGCCATGACCCGCGTTATCAATAAATATATTGATGAAAATGAGATTGCAAAAAAAGCAAAAGTTGAGATCTCAGGCGACGACATGCGCGAGGGGCTTACCTGCATCCTTTCGGTAAAAGTCCCAGAGCCAAAGTTTTCAAGTCAAACCAAAGATAAATTGGTGTCCAGCGAGGTTCGGGGCCCGGTCGAAGATGTTGTTGCCCAGGCGCTTGCAGAATATTTGGCTGAGAAGCCACAAGATGCAAAAATTCTGTGTGGCAAGATTGTTGATGCTGCCAAGGCTCGCGAGGCGGCGCGTAAGGCACGTGAAATGACACGTCGCAAGGGCGCCCTTGATGGCATTGGCCTACCCGGTAAGCTTGCGGATTGTCAGGAAAAAGATCCGGCAAAGTCCGAACTATTTATTGTTGAGGGAGACTCAGCGGGCGGTTCCGCCAAACAGGGGCGCGACCGAAAATTCCAGGCCATCTTGCCGCTTAAGGGCAAGATCTTAAACGTTGAAAAAGCACGCTTTGACAAGATGTTGAGTAGTCAAGAGGTTGTTACTTTGATTACGGTTTTGGGAACCGGCATTGGTGCCGAGGAATACAAAGCAGATAAGTTGCGCTATCACCGGATCATTATCATGACCGATGCCGATGTGGATGGTAGCCACATCCGCACATTGCTCTTAACTTTCTTCTATCGCCAAATGCCGGAGCTAATTGAGCGCGGACATGTTTACATTGCTCAGCCCCCGCTCTACAAGGTTAAGTTTGGCAAGAGTGAACAATACATCAAGGATGATGCCGAATTAAATCAACTGCTGTTTAGGGTTGCTCTTGAACAGGCCTCAATCGAAACCCCTGCGGGAGAACGGCTTTCAGGACAAAAACTTGAGGGTCTTGCAAAACACTATCAAAATATTCAGGCTGTGGTTGATCGGCTATCACGAACAATGGATGAAGATGCTCTTCGGGCGGTGGCGGCGGGCGTAACCTTGAATTTTGATACAGAGGCAGCAGCTAGCGATTCGGCAGATCGTTTGCGTAGTGCATTTTTGCAAAATGCAAACCCCTTATCTATACCCACCGACATTGTGGTCCAAAAGGAAGAGAGAACGGAGCGCTATCGACTATTGTTGTCAAAGCGCGTGCACGGTAATTTAAAAATTTCGGTAATTAGCTCAGATTTTGTTGCTAGCGACGATTACCAAAGTCTTATGAATGCCGCTGCGTCGCTTGCTGACAAAGTTCCAGCGGGTAGTCGTGTGCGACGCGGAGACCCGGAGAAATCAAATAAAGAGAGTGTGGTTGCTGATTTTCGTGGCGCGTTTGAATGGTTACTCTCCGAAGCCGAGCGCTCCATTAGTCGCCAGCGTTACAAGGGTTTGGGCGAAATGAATCCCCAGCAGCTTTGGGAAACAACAATGGATGCAAGCACTAGAAGGCTGTTGCGTGTTCAAATTGAAGACGCCATCATGGCTGATCAGGTTTTTACAACCCTAATGGGCGACGAAGTTGATCCCCGGCGTGCCTTTATTGAAAAAAACGCTTTGATTGCGCGCAATTTAGACATTTAATCCCATGAAAAAAAACAAAGCCCCGAAAATCGTGGCGAAGTCATTTATTGCCGTTAAAAATTCCAAAATTCATGGCCGCGGCGTTTTTGTAAAAAAAGAAATCCCTAAAGGGTCAGCAATCATTGAATATATTGGTGAACGGATTAGTTGGAAGGAGGCTTTGCGTCGTCACCCACATGACCCAGAGCAGCCAAATCATACTTTTTATTTTTCGCTAGACGACGGACGTGTTATCGATGCAAATGTTGGTGGGAACGCCGCTCGCTGGATTAACCACTCCTGTAAGCCAAATTGCAAAGCGGACGAAATTGCTGTTGATGGTGAGGGTCGCGTTTTTATATTTGCGAAGCGCAAACTTCTTCCAGGAGAAGAGCTTTTTTACGATTATTCACTCAATTTGGACGAAAAGCCGACAAAAAAGTTGCTAAAGGAATACGCTTGCTATTGTGGCAACAAAAAGTGCCGAGGCACAATGCTTGATATTGATTGATTCGTTGTCATTATGGTGTTTGTTTCCATCCAAGATTTAGAGGCCGCCATAAATTATTGGCGCACACAATCACCCTCTAAAGGCGACGAGTTAGTTTTATCCAAAGAAGCAGGCGCCTTAGCAAAGCCGTACGCACTGATGATTATTCAGGGGGCACAGCGCATACCGCTTGATATGCTTGATGAAGTTTGTAAAGAGGCGCTAGCCAAGTTTGTGGCTTGGAAGTCACAAGCTAAGTAGCCAACCATTCATTGCGCTAAATTTTGGAAACCGTAGTCGACTTTAGTTCGTATCTTTGGCTTTTGCTTTTGGTAGCCGCATTTGCCTCTGGCCTGGTTGATGCAATTGCTGGCGGCGGCGGATTGATTCAGGTGCCCGCTTTATTTGCTGCTTACCCAGATACCCATCCCGCAACGTTATTAAGTGCCAATAAAGTTTCTTCGATTGGTGGAACGATTAATGCAGCTAGGCGGTATTTGCGTCACGCAAAGTTACCGTGGAATATTTTGGGCCCGGCCATTGTTGCTGGATTCATCGGCGCGCTTTTGGGTGCCCTAGCCGTTAGTGTTTTTCCGCCAGAACCTCTGCGTAAAGCGTTGCCGTTCATGTTGGCAGCCTTGCTTGCTTACACTTGGTTTGCTCCGAATATGGGCGCTGAAAATCGCCCTACCCACAAAATAGGTCGTCATGAAGCTATTAAGGCGGTAGCCATGGGTTTGGTTATTGGGTTTTATGATGGATTTTTTGGGCCCGCAACCGGAAGCTTTTTTCTATTTGCATTTGTTCGAATCTTTCACTTTGATTTTTTGCATGCTTCAGCAGCTACCAAGCTGGTAAATGTTACAACTAATCTAGCCACAATCCTGATGCTTACAAGCCTTGGTTTTATCGATTGGCCTCTTGGCTTGACTCTTATGGTTGCTAATATTATTGGTAGCCAAGTGGGCAGCGTCTTGGCAATCACACACGGTAGCCAATTTATCCGAAAAATTTTCTTGATTGTGGTTTTGGCGCTGATTGTACGATCAGCATACTCCGCATTTTTTTCTAATTAAATCAATAGCTTATATTTTATATAATGCATTAATTATTTTGATGTTTCACGTGAAACAGTAAAAATGCTATGATCTACGCCCTAATTGGGCAAATCCATGTTTTATTTCAAGAAATTTGATGTGATTGTGGTCGGCGGTGGTCATGCCGGGACTGAGGCCGCTCTCGCATCGGCTCGCAGGGGATCAAAAACCCTCCTAATAACGCACAGTATTGAAACCCTGGGGGCAATGAGCTGCAATCCTTCGATTGGAGGTATTGGTAAGGGTCATCTGGTAAAAGAAATTGATGCTTTGGGTGGGGCCATGGCCTCAGCGACGGATGAGGCTGGCATTCAATTTCGAATTTTAAATTCCAGCAAAGGCCCGGCAGTTCGTGCGACGCGAGCCCAAGGCGACCGTATTTTATATAAGGCGGCAATTCGTCAGCGCCTAGAGAACCAGGCTAATTTAACCTTATTTCAAGCCGCAATTGATGATCTGATTGTTCATGGCGATCAGGTTCGGGGGGTTAAAACTCAAAGCGGGCTTCAATTTGAGGGAAGAAAGGTTGTGTTAACGGCCGGTACTTTTTTGGATGGAAAAATCCATATTGGATTGGCAAACCATAGCGGTGGTCGTGCGGGAGATCCTGCAGCAACCACCCTTTCAGCTCGTCTAAAAGAACTTAAGCTACCCCAGGGCCGCCTAAAAACCGGTACCCCGCCCCGCATTGATGGCAAGACGATTAACTTCTCTGTTATGCAAGAGCAGGCTGGTGATCTGGACCCCATTCCATGTTTTTCATTTATGGGCAGGCCCGAGCAGCACCCTCCCCAAGTGCCGTGCTGGATAACCCATACCAATAGTCAGACACATGACATTATTCGTTCTGGGCTGGATCGTTCGCCCATGTATACAGGGGTCATTGAGGGGGTCGGCCCACGATACTGCCCTTCAATCGAAGACAAGATCCATCGTTTTGCCACGAAAGAGAGTCACCAAATCTTCCTGGAGCCAGAAGGCTTAACGACTAATGAGTTTTATCCAAATGGGATTTCGACCAGTTTGCCCTTCGATATTCAAATGGCCCTTGTCCACAGCATTCGTGGGCTTGAAAGCGCGGATATTGTGCGCCCTGGATATGCCATTGAGTACGATTATTTTGATCCGCGACAACTCAAGCACAGCCTGGAAACCAAAGCGATTAAGGGCTTATATTTTGCTGGGCAGATTAATGGAACAACCGGATATGAAGAGGCTGCCGCTCAGGGGCTCTTGGCAGGTATTAATGCAAGCCTCTCCGCAGACGAGAAAGAGCCTTGGCTACCCAAAAGAAGCGAATCCTACATTGGGGTTTTGGTTGATGATTTAATTACGCGCGGAGTACAAGAACCCTACCGAATGTTTACTAGCCGTGCCGAGTATCGTCTAAGCTTGCGTGAGGATAATGCAGATGCGCGACTTACAGAGGCCGGAAGACGGCTTGGTCTGGTCGGCGATGAGCAATGGGAGTTTTTTTTAAGAAAGCAGGAGCATGTTTCACGTGAAACATTGCGCCTTCGTTCAGTGCGGGTTGGCCCGAAACATTACACTGCCGAACGGTTAGAAACCTTTCTTGGTCAAGCCTTGGCGCACGAGTGTAGCCTTGCAGAGGTTTTAAGGCGTCCCGAAGTTGATTATCGTTCGCTGATTCAGGTTGATCCCTCCTTTGCGGAAGAATCCCCAAGGCTTGAAGACCCCTATCTCGAGCGACAGATTTTTGACCAGGTGGAGGTTTCGATCAAATACGAGGGTTATATTGAGCGCCAACGAATTGAAATTGAGCGCCATGAGCATTATGAAACTCTTCGCCTTCCGCAAGACTTGGACTATTCCCTTGTTAAAGGCCTATCGGTTGAGGTCTGGCAAAAATTAAACCTGCATCAGCCAGAGACTCTGGGCCAGGCATCGCGCATTTCCGGGGTAACGCCGGCAGCAATATCCTTGCTTTTGGTCCACCTAAAAAAGGGTATTGCTAAGACCCAAAAAATGACATGAGCTTGGTGGTTGATAAGGGCCTAAAAGATTTTGGCCTTAGCCAAAGCGAGACTGCTGCAATGCAATATTTTTTAGGGGAGTTACAACGCTGGAATCGGGTTCACAATCTCACCGCCATTAATGAAACAGAGGCAGCGCTTCATTTGCATCTTATTGATTCGATTATTATTTTGCCAATTCTGCGACGTTACTTGCAATCCAATCAATCAATGATTCACATTGCCGATTTAGGGTCAGGGGGAGGTCTACCCGGCATCCCGTTGGCAATCCTTCAACCCTCTTGGTCATTTAGTCTGATTGAAATAAGTAAGAAAAAAGCCGCTTTTCTGCAGCATGTGCGAGGGGGTTTAGGGCTTGGCAATCTTCAAGTAATGGCAAATCGAGTTGAAAGTCTAGCGACGTCTCACGCAACGTCTTTTGACGCCATAACAGCACGAGCATTTACGCGTCTAAATAAACTGCTGGAGCTATCGGAACCTTTATTAAAATCATCGGGCCTTGTGTTTGCAATGAAGAGTCAACAAAGCAAAGAAGAAATCTCTGAGGTATCGAGTCAAGACTGGATGCTGCTGGAGGAGTGCCAGCTGTCTTTGCCTGGGCAACAGCCTGATCGCCGATTATTAGTTTTCCAATACCAACCGTAAAAATTATGGCCAAAACATTCTGTATCGCAAATCAAAAAGGTGGCGTTGGAAAAACAACCACGGCAGTCAATTTGGCTGCAGGGCTCGTTGCTCAGAGACAGCGAGTTCTTTTGGTGGACTTAGATCCTCAGGGAAATGCAACCATGGGGTCAGGAGTTGATAAATCATCGATTAAAAGTGGTGTGTATCACGTACTTATTGGGATTGCATCTGCGACTGAGGCAATCCAATTTTCAAAGGAATCTGGTTATAGTGTTTTGCCTGCAAATCGCGATTTGGCTGGGGCCGAAGTTGAATTGGTTGAGCTGGAAGGGCGAGAAGTAAGGCTAAAAAATGCACTAAACCAGCTTGCAGACCAATACGATTTCATTTTGATTGATTGCCCCCCTGCGCTGTCTTTATTGACCCTCAATGGCTTATGTGCAGCAAATGGCGTGGTGGTTCCGATGCAGTGCGAATACTTTGCACTCGAGGGGCTTTCTGACCTTGTGAACACTATTAAGCAAGTTCATGCAAATTTAAATCCGGATTTAAAAATCATTGGACTTCTGCGGGTTATGTTTGATGCCAGAGTCACCTTGCAACAGCAGGTATCAGAACAGCTCAATATTCACTTTGGAGACAAGGTGTTTAAAACAATTATTCCTCGTAACGTACGTTTAGCTGAGGCCCCTTCATTTGGTTTGCCAGGAGTCATCTTTGACAAATCATCCCGAGGAGCCCAGGCTTATATTGATTTTGCGGGCGAAATGGTTCAACGAATTAAAACCATGTAGGCAAGCGATGAGTGCAAGCAAGAAAAAGGGATTGGGGCGCGGTCTCGACGCATTATTAAGCGCCAGCAATAGGGGGGGCGACGCAAGTCCTCTCTCTGGAAAAGGATCGCAATCATTACCGCTGAAACTTTTGCAGACAGGTAAGTATCAGCCACGGATCATCATGGCCGACGAGCCTCTAAAAGAGCTCGCCGACAGCATTCGGGAGCGCGGTGTGATGCAGCCTCTTTTGGTTCGTGAAATTGAGAATGGGCGTTACGAAATCATCGCTGGCGAACGGCGCTTCCGAGCAGCAACGCTTGCTGGCCTTGATGAGGTACCCGTTCGGGTCTTGGAGGCCGACGATCAAGCTGCGGCAGCGATTGCGCTCATTGAGAACATGCAGCGAGAGGATCTAAACCCATTGGAAGAGTCGCGCGGATTATCACGATTAATTAATGAGTTTAGCTTTACCCATGAGCAGGCTGCGAAGGCTGTGGGCAAATCCAGGAGCGCCATAACTAACTTGCTTCGCTTATCGCAACTTTCAGGGGCGGTTCAAGCAATGCTTTTATCTGGTGATTTAGATATGGGTCATGCAAGGGCGCTTTTAACCCTACCGGGCTCAAGCCAGGTTGCCTTGGCCCAAAAAATTATTGCCCAAGGGCTTTCGGTGCGAGAGACAGAGCGATTGGCTAGTTCAGCAGCCCTGGCCGCTGGCGATTTATCCCGAAAAGCCCCCCTCAAAAGAAAAGTAGGCGCCTCAACAAGCCAAGATTACAGTCGCCTGGCACAAACCCTGTCGGATCTAGTGGGCCTAGAAGCAGTCTTTAAGACCAATAAAAAGGGTGGGGAGCTACGCTTTCACTACAGCCATTTTGATGAACTGGACGCCCTACTTAAGAAGTTGGGCATCGACAACGACTAATTCACCCCGAGGGATACTAATTGACCTTCCCGAGAGCAAATACTAAAATCTTGAGGCTTAGTTGATTCATAAAAAAGAGCATTTGGCGCCAAAACCATCATGGCAAGAGCTTGATGAAGAGGCCGATTCTTTTAGAACCTACTCCATAGAAGAGATGGAGGTTCTTAAAAGGACCAACCGTAGTGCTTTTTCAAGCATGTCACCATGGGCCATCATCCTTTTACAGGTAATCATGACGCTTGTGATGGCAGTTGCTTGGTCAACTTTTGCAAACCCTCGTGGGCTGAGCGTTTATACTTATTCAGCTTTTGTGGGTGGCTTTATTGGATTTTTCCCTGCGGCCTTGTTTGCCCTGAGAATGGGCTTAGCAAATAAGCAAAAAAACAAAAGCCCCGGGAGTCTTTTGGCAGCAGTTGTTTCAGGTGAATTTTTAAAAATCGCTGTAACAATTGCGCTATTTGTAGGGGTGGCATTGAGTTACCCAGATTTGCAGTGGATACCATTGCTAATCACGTATGTTGTGACGCTTAAGTGTTACTGGCTAGCGTGGTTTTGGCGGTAAATGGTTTTAATTAAGTACAAAGGAATTACTTAAACATGGCAAGTGCAGCACACGGAGCTCCAAGCGAGCCGTTAACTCCCACAGCATACATTGCTGAGCATTTACAAAATCTCAACAATATTGGTGGGGCACAAGCCTCTATTATTGATTTCAGTGTCATTAATTTAGACACATTATTTTGGACCATTTTGATGGGTCTATTGGCAGTGGGTTTTTTGTTGCTTGCTGCGAGGCGCGCGACCCCTGGAGTACCCGGACGCTTTCAGGCCCTTGTTGAGATGCTTGTAGAAATGGTTGAGACTCAATCAAAAAGTATTGTTCATGGTGATCGAAGCTACATTGCTCCGCTTGCTCTCTTCGTTTTTTGCTGGATTCTTCTTCTGAATGCCCTTGATTTGGTTCCTGTTGATTGGGTCGTCGGAGTCAATCACTTCTTGGAAAATTTTGGAATCCATGTTCCCCATCATAAGTTGGTTCCAACCACCGATTTAAATGCAACCCTCGGAATGTCTTTTGCGGTTCTTATTTTGGTTTTTTTCTACAGTTTCAAAATAAAAGGTTTCGGCGGATTCGTTCATGAACTTCTATCGGCCCCCTTTGGAGCTAAATGGTATTTGGCCCCTTTCAATTTGATATTAAACATTATTGAATATATTGCGAAAGGCGTATCTTTGGGTATGCGGTTGTTTGGCAATATGTACGCGGGAGAATTAATTTTCTTATTAATTGCTCTCTTGGGAAGTATCTGGACCTTTAGCCTCGATTTCAGCGCTTTGGGTTTGGTTGGACATGTAATTGCAGGGTCTGCTTGGGCAATCTTTCATATTCTTGTCATTTTGTTACAAGCATTTATTTTTATGATGTTGACATTGGTTTACATCGGGCAGGCGCATAGCCATCATTAATCGTTTTATTTTTAACAGCACTTTTATTACTTAGGAGTTGACATGCAAGCATTTTTAGCAAACATACAGGGCCTTACAGCAATTGGTATTGGTCTAATCATTGGCCTTGGTGCTTTGGGCGCCTGTTTGGGTATTGGTCTAATGGGTGGAAAATTTATTGAAGGCGCGGCTCGTCAGCCAGAGCTGATGAATGAACTCCAAACCAAAATGTTTTTATTGGCAGGCTTGATCGATGCTGCATTCTTGATCGGTGTTGGTGTTGCAATGTTATTTGCTTTTGCTAACCCATTGCTAGCCGTTATTAAGTAATTAAGGCTGGGTCGCTGACCCATACTTTGAGAGCACTGAAAGGAATATCGTGAATCTAAACGCGACATTATTCGCGCAAATGATTGTCTTCTTCATCTTGTGGTGGGTGGTCGCCCGCTTTGTTTGGCCGCCGCTTGTTAAAGCTCTTGATGAGCGTGCTACAAAGGTTGCCGAAGGTCTTGCAGCAGCAGAGCGCGGCAAAATTGATTTAGCTAATGCCACCAAGAAAGCAGAAGAGGCTATGGCCTCTGCGCGCCAAGAGGGTGTTCAGCGTGTTGCAGAGGCTGAGAAGCGAGCACAACTAACGGCGGAAGAAATCAAGGCGAACGCTCACGCTGAGGCAGCTCGAATCATTGCACAAGCAAAATTGGATGCTGAACAGCAAGTCGGCAAAGCACGCGATGAGTTACGCAATCAAGTTGCGGCATTAGCAGTCAAGGGCGCTGAGCAAATTTTGCGACGGGAGGTTGATCCAAAATCCCATGCCGCTTTACTTGAGCAACTAAAGGCAGAACTATAAATGGCCGATACTGCCACTATTGCGCGCCCTTACGCAGAAGCATTATTTGCAAGTGCAAAACCGAGCGATCTTGACGTTTGGTCAAAGCAGCTCGAGGAGCTGGCTGCTTTTTTTGAGAATAAAGAGTTATTGGCATTAGCCAATAATCCCAAGTTGAGCACGAATGATTTGGTCACTTTGGTCGAGGGTTTACTTAAAACGAAACCCTCCGAAGCGCTCGCGAATTTCTTAAAACTATTGGCCAATAACCATCGGTTAGTCGCACTACCTGAGATTTCTAAGCAGTTTTCTGCCATGAAAAATAAAAGCGAGGGCGCAGCAGAAGCGCTCATTACCTCCGCATTTCCTTTGGAGGGAAGCGCGCTTACAGACTTACTGAAGAGCCTTAAAAAGCATTTTGGTGGAAAAGATTTGCGTCCCACCGTGATTGTGGATCCCAACTTGATTGGTGGTGTTCATATTCAGGTTGGTGACGAGGTATTGGACGGCTCCATTAGGGCAAGGTTGGCACAAATGCAAACCAACTTGAGCGCGTAACGTATCGTTATTGAGATTATTCGATTTATATTTAGGAGCAATTGATGCAACTGAACCCTTCCGAGATCAGCGAACTGATCAAAAGCCGAATTAATGAATTAGGGGTTGATTCAAAGATTCGTAATCAAGGCACGGTTATTTCTGTGACCGATGGTATTTGTCGAATCTATGGACTCTCTGGCGTTATGCAAGGTGAGATGTTGGAGTTTCCGAACAACACAATTGGCCTAGCACTTAATTTAGAGCGAGACTCTGTGGGCGCTGTTGTTTTGGGCGAATACACGCATATTAAGGAAGGTGATTCGGTTAAATGCACAGGGCGTATTTTAGAAGTCCCAATCGGACCCGAGTTATTGGGACGCGTAGTAAACGCACTTGGACAGCCAATTGATGGTAAGGGCCCAATTAATACAAAACTTACCGATTACATTGAAAAAGTTGCGCCCGGAGTTATCGCGCGTCAGTCGGTTAGTACGCCTGTTCAAACAGGACTCAAGGCAATTGACTCAATGGTGCCAATTGGCCGGGGTCAGCGCGAGTTAATTATTGGAGATAGACAAACCGGTAAAACGGCTGTAGCAATCGACGCCATCATTAATCAAAAGGGCAAAGGCCTTTATTGTATTTATGTTGCGATCGGACAAAAAGCTTCGACTATTGTGAACGTCGTTCGCAAACTCACCGAACTTGGTGCCATGGAATACACCATTGTGGTTGCTGCTAGCGCATCAGAGTCTGCAGCAATGCAGTATTTATCCGCATATACGGGTTGCACGATGGGTGAGTATTTCCGTGATCGCGGCGAAGATGCGCTGATTATTTACGACGACCTTTCAAAGCAAGCGGTGGCTTATCGACAAATATCATTGCTCCTTCGTCGCCCTCCTGGTCGCGAAGCCTATCCTGGCGATGTGTTCTATTTACACTCTCGCTTACTAGAGCGGGCTGCCCGAGTCAATCCAGATTATGTTGAAAAATTTACCAACGGTGCAGTAAAAGGAAAGACTGGATCCCTCACCGCGCTCCCCGTGATTGAGACCCAAGCTGGTGACGTGTCTGCGTTTGTGCCAACCAACGTTATTTCGATTACGGATGGCCAGATTTTCTTGGAAACCGATTTGTTTAATGCGGGTGTTCGTCCTGCGATTAATGCCGGTATTTCCGTATCGCGTGTGGGTGGTGCAGCACAAACAAAAATTATTAAAAAATTATCTGGCGGAATTCGTACCGACCTTGCGCAGTATCGCGAGCTTGCAGCTTTTGCACAATTTGCCTCCGACCTTGACGAGGCAACTCTAAAGCAATTGGAGCGCGGTCGACGCGTTACTGAATTATTAAAGCAGCCTCAGTACATGCCCATGCAGGTTTGGCAAATGGCAGCATCGCTGTATTCGGTAAACAACGGCTTTTTTGATGACCTTGATATCAAGCAAGTGTTGCCTTTCGAAAAGGGCCTACACGAGCACCTTAAGTCTAGATATGCAAGTCTAGTTAATCGGATTGAAGATACGAAAGATTTAACGAAAGAGGATGAGGCCGCTCTCAGGGCCGCTATCGAAGACTTTAAGCGGTCAGGAACCTTTTAATCTAATTTACTATGGCTAGCACAAAAGAAATTCGAAGCAAAATCAAGAGCGTACAAAATACGCGAAAGATTACCAAGGCAATGGAGATGGTTGCTGCTTCAAAGATGCGTCGTGCGCAAGAGCGAATGCGTGCAGCGCGCCCTTATTCTGAAAAGATTCGAATTATCGCATCCCACCTTGCAAATGCAAATCCCGAGTATCGACCAGTGTATATGACTGTGCGCGATGTGAAGGCTGCAGGAGTAATCGTAGTTAGTACCGATAAGGGACTTTGTGGTGGCTTAAACACTAACGTTTTTCGGGTTTTAACAAATCAAATTCGAGAATTCAAAGAAAAAAATATTTCGACCCAATTCACTGCGATTGGCTCAAAGGGTTTTCAGTTTTTGAATCGAGCGAAGGCAAAAATTTTGTCCCAATCGGTGCACTTGGGAGATACCCCGCACATGGATATTTTGATTGGGGCTATTACTGCCCAATTAGAAGCATTTGAGCGCGGCGAGGTTGATGCTGTCTATTTAGCCTATACGCGATTTGTCAACACGATGAAGCAGGAGCCAGTGCTAGAGAAGCTTTTGCCTCTCTCGGGCGATGAATTAGCTCAAGATGCAAATGGCAAGGCTGGTTGGGATTATATCTATGAGCCTGATGCCGAGTCGATATTAAATGGCTTACTTAAGCGCTACATTGAAGCGCTGATTTACCAGGCAGTAGCAGAAAATATGGCGTCCGAACAATCGGCGAGGATGGTTGCAATGAAAGCCGCGTCCGATAACGCCAAAAATGTGATTGGTGAGTTGCAACTGACTTATAACAAAACCCGTCAAGCAGCAATTACAAAAGAGTTGTCAGAAATTGTTGGTGGCGCAGCGGCAGTCTAAATGATTAAGAGATTAAATAGCGGAGAAATGTGATGAGTACCGGAAATATTGTTCAATGTATCGGCGCAGTAGTAGATATTCAGTTTCCTAGGGATCAGATGCCCAACATCTATGATGCTCTGACGCTGATAGATAGTTCGGAAGCCAGTTTTGCTGAAAAAGGATTGACCTTTGAGGTTCAGCAACAAATTGGCGATGGTGTCGTTCGCGCAATTGCAATGGGTGCAAGCGACGGCTTGCGTCGCGGTATGGAAGTAAAGGCTACTGGGACCGGTATTTCTGTCCCTGTTGGTCCTGCCACTCTCGGGCGCATTATGGATGTGTTAGGTCGGCCCATCGATGATGCTGGCCCAATAGCAACCCAGGAGCGCCGCTCAATTCATCAACTTGCTCCAGAATTTAATGACCTATCTCCGTCGGTTGATTTACTTGAAACCGGAATTAAGGTGATTGATCTTGTTTGTCCCTTTGCGAAGGGTGGAAAGGTTGGATTGTTTGGTGGCGCCGGCGTCGGCAAGACCGTAAACATGATGGAACTCATTAACAATATCGCCAAGCAACACTCTGGATTATCTGTATTTGCTGGTGTGGGCGAGCGGACGCGTGAGGGCAATGACTTCTATCATGAGATGAAAGAGTCCAACGTGGTTGATAAGGTTGCAATGGTTTTTGGGCAAATGAACGAACCCCCCGGAAACCGCCTGCGAGTTGCACTTACTGGATTGACAATGGCAGAGGCTTTCCGTGATGAAGGTCGCGACATCCTATTTTTCGTAGATAACATTTATCGTTTTACCCTTGCAGGAACAGAAGTTTCTGCTTTATTGGGTCGTATGCCATCTTCCGTTGGTTATCAGCCTACTCTGGCAGAGGAAATGGGCAAACTCCAAGAGCGAATCACTTCCACAAAAAAGGGTTCGATTACTTCGATTCAGGCCGTTTATGTTCCTGCGGACGACTTAACTGACCCATCACCAGCAACAACATTCGCACACTTAGATTCAACGGTAGTGTTGTCGCGTGATGTTGCTGCGCTTGGAATTTATCCCGCGGTTGATCCGCTTGACTCAACGAGTCGACAGCTTGATCCGCAAATTGTGGGCACTGAGCATTATGAGGTGGCTCGTGGTGTGCAGATTACATTACAGCGCTATAAAGAGCTGCGTGACATTATTGCTATCTTGGGTATGGATGAACTTTCCCCAGAGGATAAGTTGGCTGTCGCTCGAGCTCGTAAAATTCAGCGTTTCTTATCCCAGCCATTTAACGTTGCTGAAGTTTTCACTGGCTCGCCTGGCAAATACGTTCCATTGAAAGAGACAATTCGTGGCTTTAAGATGATTGTTAGCGGTGAGCTCGATCATTTGCCTGAGCAGGCTTTTTACATGGTTGGTTCGATTGATGAGGCAATTGAGAAAGCGAAGAAACTGTAATGGCAACCATTCGTGTTGATGTGGTCAGTGCAGAGCAGTCGATTTTTAGTGGCGACGCTAAATTCGTAGCGCTCCCTGGAGAATCGGGCGAGCTGGGAATTTTGCATGGCCACACGCCCTTAATTACGCGTATTCGGCCTGGTTCGGTACGTATTGAAAAAGCCGATGGCGATGAAGAGTTTGTATTTGTGGCGGGCGGCTATTTGGAGGTTCAGCCAGACAGCATTATTGTGTTGGCTGACACCGCAATCCGCGGGCATGATCTTGATGAGGCAAAGGCATTAGAGGCAAAAAAACGCGCTGAAGAAGCAATGCAGAATCGCGCAGGAGATTTTGATATCGCTCACGTTCAATCTGAGTTTGCTGTTGCCGCTGCCCAGTTAGCCGCCATTGCGCGATTGCGTCGTAAAAAGTAATTTAATTGTTAGCAAACGATCGCTTCCTAAAAGCGTGTTTGGGCCAAAAAACTGATCGCACGCCTTTGTGGCTGATGCGTCAGGCTGGTCGATATCTTCCCGAATACAACGCAACTCGGGCAAAGGCCGGTAGTTTTTTAGGTCTTGCTAAAACACCCACGTATGCAACAGAGGTCACTTTACAGCCATTGGATCGTTATCCTTTGGATGCGGCTATTTTATTTTCGGATATTTTGACCATTCCAGACGCGATGGGCCTTGGCCTTCAATTTGCTGCGGGCGAGGGGCCGAGCTTTGCAAATCCCCTCCGAACAGAGGAGGCTGTTAAAAACTTAAGGCCAGCGGATCTGCATCAACTTCAATACGTCTTTGATGCAGTGGCACAAATTCGGAAGTCCTTGATCCAGGACGGCAAGCAACGCGTTCCTCTGATCGGATTCTCGGGCAGCCCCTGGACGCTGGGTTGTTATATGGTTGATGGTTCGGGATCGGATGATTTTCGACATGCGAAGACCATGATGTTTAATCGGCCAGATTTGCTTAAACATGTTTTAGAAATCAATATTCAATCGGTAGCCGCCTATTTGACCGAGCAATTACGATCGGGCGCTCAAGCGCTGATGATTTTTGATACCTGGGGCGGACTGTTGCCCGATGGGTGGTATCAAGATATTTCTTTGGCAAGTATGCGTAAGGTGATTAATCAGCTTCCTCGAGAGTTAAATGGCCAAAAGGTGCCAGTCATCATTTTTACTAAAGGCGGCGGTTTGTGGCTTGACGACATGGCAGAATCTGGAGCCGATGTTATTGGACTCGATTGGACAATGTCAGTTGCAAAAGCACGATCCCGCTTGGTGGAAAAAAACAAAATAATTGCACTTCAGGGTAATCTTGACCCCTTGGCTTTATTTGCCAGCCCAGAACAAATTGAGGCGCAAGCTAAGAAAATTCTTGATAGCCTCAACAAAGCTCCGGCATTGAAGTCTGACCTTAATCCCCTTGATGGCCACATATTTAATTTAGGGCACGGAATCTCTCAATTCACGAATCCAGATAGCGTCACCGTTCTAGCCAAGGCCGTTATCGAGCATTCAGAATATTTGCGCAGGGCCTGATTTAGCCGTTTCCCCCTTTGCCGAAGCGGATTTAGGGGGTAGACTTATGCACAAACAATAGGGACTCATTGGATTTCATGGGGATTGTGAATAGACCGCACGTCATGGTTTGAGTGTATCCAATAAGTTATTGATTTAATTAAATATTTATTAGTCTTGATTTGATTCAAGTAAGTTAGGGTGCGCTTCCGCCTTTCTTCTTTACAGGCTTAATAAACGGTTGTCCACAAAGTTATCCACAGATTAATCAACACACCATTTAATTGAATCAATCAACGCCAATCATCGTTAAAGTAGTTGTTGATAGGCCTCTTCAAGAAGCTTTTGATTATTTATGGAATCAGGAATCTCTTCGGGTTAAACCCCAGATTGGGATGCTGGTAGAAGTCCCCTTTGGAAGAATAAGTCTGGTAGGCCTAATAATTGAAGTAACTACTTACTCTGAATTAAAGCAATCGAAATTAAAGGCAGTCCTTCGAGTCGCCCCTTTGATTCCGCTCAACGACCGTCTGATGGAATTGGGGTATTTTGCATCCCAATACTACATTCATGGACTCGGCGAAACCCTTGTTTCGGCGATACCCAAATGGTGGCGCACAAGCAGTAACTGGAGCAAGCCACTACAACAATTAATTGCAAAGGAAAAGGCGACAGCGCAATCAAACAGTAAGAAGAAGATTGCCCAGAATCAGCTCAATGAAGAACAAACGCATGCAATTCAGATACTGAGTAACCATCAAGCAGGAACATTTAATACATACCTTCTCAATGGGGTTACCGGAAGTGGGAAAACCGCCGTTTACCTTACGTTCATTGAATCCTTGTTAAAACTCGATCGCGGCGCCCAAGCATTAATCATGCTGCCTGAAATTAATCTAACTCCACAATTACAAAGGCGGATTCAAGAGCACTTCCCCGAAGAGAACTTAGCGATACTTCATAGTGGATTAACAGAAAAACAACGTGGCATTGCGTGGCATCAAGCAATGACAGGGGCAGCGCGCATTGTATTGGGCACGCGTTTATCGATCATGACCCCGTTGCCAAAATTGGTAGCGATCATTGTCGATGAGGAAAATGACAGCTCATTTAAACAACAAGAGGGTCTCGGGTATTCAGCGCGCGATCTCGCCATTTGGCGTGCGAAAAATGAACGGCTTCCAATCATTTTGGTATCGGCAACACCATCTTCCCAGACTTGGCACGCAGTAAAAGAAGGTCGGTATCAGGAAATTCAATTGTCCAATCGAGTCGGGGGATTTCAATTTCCCAATGTCGAGTTAGTTGCCCCTCATAAATCCTCACGTTCAATCATCATGAGCCCTATGATGATCAGGGCGCTTGAAGTAAATTACCGCGAAGGCCGACAAAGTTTGGTATTGATTAACCGTCGCGGTATGGCGCCGGTGATTAGTTGTTCATCGTGCGATTGGTTGAGTGAGTGTGATCATTGCTCAAGTTATATGGTGATGCATCGCCAATTGGGCCACTTTAAAACGCCTATGCTGTGTTGTCATCATTGCGGCCTCGTGAAGCCCATTCCTCAGGCGTGTCCATGGTGTAGTGACGTTGATTTGCAGCCCCTAGGTAGGGGGACCCAGAAGGTCGAGGATCAATTACAAACACTGTTTCCGCAGGCAACCGTATTGCGTGTTGATGCCGATACTGCACGCACCAGCAAAAAGACCGAGGCACTGTTTCAAGAAATACATGACGGTGCGGCACAAATCATCGTTGGCACACAAATGCTAGCGAAGGGCCACGACTATAAAAATATCGGCCTAGTTTGTGTGCTGGATGCGGATGCAAGGCTGTATTCAAATGACTATATGGCTCCGGAGCATTTATTTGCGCAGCTAGTTCAGGTTGCTGGACGGGCTGGACGTTTTAGTGGCGCACCCACGAAAATATTGATTGAAACTCGATATCCAGATGATCCCGTGTATCAATATATAAAAACATTTGATCTGGCAGGATTTATGGAGCATTTAATGTCTACCCGTCAGGAGGCGGGGTTGCCACCATTTAGCTATCAAGCTTTGGTGCATGCAGAGGCAAGGCAGAAAAAAGAAGTATTGACGTGGCTAAATCATGCAAAATTATTTTTGCAGAAGACCGCTTATTTACAAACGGGAATTACCGTCTTTGATCCAGTGCCCAAATCAATCGCTCGCCTTGGTGGGTGGGAGCGGTCGCAATTATTAATAGAGTCGCGTCACAGGGCGCCGCTTCAGGCCCTACTTAATGAGCTTGAACACTATTTTCGCCAACAATCGCTCGGACGAATTTCAAAGGTGGGTAAAGTGCGCTGGTCAATAGAGCGCGATCCATTATTTATTTAGTTGCTAATACCAGACTCGTATTGACTGGCGCTCTGTAATAATCCAAGCTCGTTAAGAAATATTTTCTCGTCATTTGCTTGAATTTTAAAAAGCCAAACATGATAGGGTTGTGTGTTGATGCTCTCCGGATTTTCAGTAGCTACAGCATTAATTTCAGCAACGACCCCACTAATGGGCGCATGAATATCACTTGCTGCTTTAAGCGATTCAATCGTAGCGCATGCTTGACCTTGTTTTAAGCAAGATCCGATATCTGGAAGCTTTAGAAAAAGGATATCTCCGAGTGCTTCTTGGGCATGATTGCTAATACCAACCCAATAAAGACTATCGTCACCACGTTTAATCCACTCATGAGTTTGAGCAAATAAAAGATTACTGAAAATATTCATTAGAATATTTTAACTAATGAATCAAGAACTTATCATTACGCAATGACTTTAAAGCTCGCTATTGTACCTGTGACGCCGTTTGAGCAGAATTGCTCAATTGTGTTTTGTGAAAAAACAAAAGAGGCGGCCGTTATTGATCCGGGCGGGGATTTAGAAAAAATTGAGGATGCCTTATCGAAACTTGATGTCAAACTTTGTAAGGTGTTATTAACGCATGGTCATTTAGATCACTGTGCCGGGGCGAAAGAGCTCGCAAAAAAATGGCAGGTTCCCATAGAGGGCCCCCATCACCTTGAAAAATTTTGGCTTGATCAACTTCCTGAGCAAACAGTACGGTTTGGTTTTGGGGAGGCCGAACCCTTTGAGCCGGATCGCTGGTTACTTGATGGCGATACGGTTCAGCTTGGAGAGCATAAACTCAAGGTGTTTCATTGTCCTGGGCACACACCCGGCCACATCGTGTTTTATGATGAGCCAACCCGCCTGGCTTTTGTTGGCGATGTTCTATTTGCCGGCTCAATTGGGCGTACTGACTTTCCGAGAGGCAATCATGCAGATCTGATATCTGCAATCAAAACGAAGTTATGGCCACTAGGAAATGACGTGCATTTTGTACCAGGTCACGGCCCAATGTCGACCTTTGGCCGCGAAAGGCAAAGCAATCCCTACGTGGGGGATGGCGTTTAAGTTTTAGCGGAGCCGGTACGGTGAGTGCGGTTGTAGAGGCAACTGGCGCAAATCCAACGCTGTTTTCGGTTGCTTGTAGGAATCCAGGTGCCGCCTTCTAACCTTTTTTCCCGGCTGCATGAAGAGCAAAACTTAAGGCTGGGAGAAGTATCTTGGGTGGGAGTTGGGGTGGTTGACGTGGTCATAACGGAATCTGATAAATCTTTTTGAAACCATTATTTTACCTCGTTTCCCCATTGTTAGAGGAGGTAAGCAGAACCCGAACGGAATCAGCCGTTTTTTTGCCATCAAAATCAAGCCAGGCCTTTTCTGTAAAATTATAAAGTTTGCAGGTCTTAGCGGTATCAAAATACCACTTCCAAGAGAAAGGTTGAACAATAATTCTTTCTGGCAATAGGCTTTCCAGTCGATCCTGGGCTTCCGGAAGGTTATAGAGGGGAACGCTCATGTCGACGTGATGCGCCGTATGCTCCATGATGTGATGCATCAGGGCTCCCCAATAGAAGCCAAAAGTCAGGTGAACTGTGGTTGATACAAAAGGCTGCGCCCTTAACCACTCTGATTTATTGTCGTACCAACAAACTGCTGGATGGGTATGGTGTACATAAACAACAAAGCCAATCATCCCGTTCCAAAATAAGTAGGGAAGTACAAAGCCACACAGTAATGCGATCAGAACGGACTGCCCTGTGCTGATGGCAAAAAAGCTCAAAAGACCAATCCAGATCAAGGCAAAGGCGCTGACCAGAAGATTATCTTTTATAAAAATAGAACGATCTGCAGGACGGTATTTTTTATTCGGGAAGAACATTTTGTTCCACCAAATTTCAATTAAATAGTAGGCGACGGGACCCCAACCGCTTCGATAGTGCCGCTCTAAAAATTGTCGCCATTTGGGAAGGGCGTCATATTCAGACTTTGAAAGGGGCGCCCAAACAAAATCAAAGCCCTTGAGGTTGGTTTGTCCGTGATGGACAACGTTATGCCCGATATCCCATAGGCTGTATGGGGTAAGTGATGGCAAAAACGCGATCCGGCCAAGCACTTTATTTAAGGCGCGATGGGGGGTAAAGCTTTGATGGCACGCGTCGTGCCCCAAAATAAAGATTCTTCCCGTTATAAAGCCAGCAATTGCTCCGAAGAGAACCTTAATCAGAATATTCTCAAAATACACCGTGGCAGCAATGCTAAGAATCCATAAGACGGCATCGAGAACTAGTAGCAAAATTGCCTTAAACGTTCTAGCCTCGGTCATTGGGCTTAGCCATGACCGAATAACCTTGCGGTGAGGAAGGGGAAGATCTGGGCTGAGGGGTGCCGGATTAACTAATGCTTGGTTGGAATGGAGGGCGATATTTAGCTCTGACACAGTGACTTTCTTAAGATCCTCAAATCATAGTGGTTTTTTTGGATTTCGGTGTTACGCAATGATGAAACTGGCGCGCCCGGCAGGAATCGAACCTGCGACCCTTGGCTTCGGAGGCCAATACTCTATCCACTGAGCTACGGGCGCATTTAGGACTAATCAGTATGTATTGTAAGTGCCTGAAACCAGGATGTTCTAGGTATACTTTATGCCATTCCTAATTAACCACACTTTTTCAAACCACTATGAGCGAAGAGCACGGTAATTTAATTAAAAATACAAAGCAACTGAGTGTCGCAGTAATTGCTAGTTTTTTTGTACCCCTCATTATTATTTTCTTACTGATTGTTTACGTTAGCAGTGGGAAAAATAAGCAGAATGTGGCTTCGGAAAAAAGTACGGAGACATTAATAAAGCCGGTTGGTAAATTAAATTTCAAGGATGCGAGTGCTCCACGTGAAGTGCAAACCGGTGAGGCGGTTTATAAAACGGTGTGCGCTTCTTGCCATAACTCCGGCGCTGCTGGCGCTCCAAAGTATGGGGATTCGTCTTCCTGGGGCGGTAGACTTGCCAAGGGATACGATGCTCTTTATGCATCGGTTATGAAAGGCAAAGGTGCAATGCCTGCACGTGGCGGTGCAAGTCCAGCCGATGTTAGTGATTATGAAATTGCACGATCGGTTGTTTATCTTGCAAATTCAGCCGGCGGTAAATTTACTGAGCCCAAGGCTCCAGCCTCGGCACAAGCTCCGGCAGAACCAGCAAAGTAATTAACCACCACCTTTTTTTGCTTCAAGAGCAAGATCGTAGGCCTCATTTTTTTGAAGGCCATACATTGATTGCAAAACTATTGAAAGATTTTTGCTGCTTAATTGCTTAGAAAGTAATTGAGCTAAGTGCCAAGGCTCATGGTTTTCCGAAATAGTTTTGCGATTATTTCCTTCCAGGATAAAAACAAATTCACCTTTCAAGTGGTTGGGATTTTCAAGCCATCCTGGGATTTCATCGGCCCTTAATAAAAAAAGGCTTTCAAATTTCTTACTAAGCTCTCGCCCAATACTTAGGCGACGACCATTGTCGAGAAGTTCGCTAAATCGAATTAAGGTTTTGGCCAAGCGATGTGGGCTTTCATAAAAAATGGTTGGAATCGGGCTTTCAATCATTAAGCGAAGCGCCTCTTCGAAATCATTTTTTGAGGTTGGTAAAAAACCAAGGAATTGAAACTGTCCGCGGGAGGCAATCATGACCTCACCAGCGATCGAGAGCATGGCGGTTAATGCACTTGGCCCTGGGATTGGAATAGTCTGATAGCCATTGATTTGAACCTCAGCAACCAATCGAGCCCCAGGATCGGAGACTCCCGGGGTACCTGCGTCCGATAGATAGGCCCATCGTTCTCCCGCCTGAAGGTGATCCATAAGCTTTTTTGCTGCCTCAATCTCATTGTGCTCATGAATTGCCACCATTGGCTTTCTAATTCCATAATGTTTGAGAAGCAATAGGCTATGACGCTTATCTTCACAGGCAATTCCGTCAACAAGGTTCAGAATATGCAACGCCCTTAATGTAATGTCCCCCAAATTTCCGATGGGGGTGGCAACGACATACAAACTGCCGCTTGGAAAGTCCTGCTTTTGCAATGCATCGACTGACGGTATTTCCACCATGAAGAACCCCTTTAGAATTGATTATCTCTGCAAATGAGTTGAAATGAAAATTACATATAACGGTATTTGGGGATGGCAAAACAGAGCATAATATTGCGATGAAAACAAAACCTTTCGATGAGCTAAAAGCTAGGGCACAGCAGCATTTTGTTGATAGTATTGCGACAAAGCAGTTGGGGTCTCAGACCTTACCGTCAGAAATTGCGCGCGCCATTTTTTTGATCACGCAATCGATTGAGGCGGGCGGAAAAATAATGGCCTGCGGAAATGGCGGATCTGCGGCAGACGCACAACATTTTGCAGCTGAATTGATGGGGCGTTTTGAGCGTGAGCGTCGCGAGCTTGCCGCGCTCGCACTCACAACCGACTCATCCATATTGACAGCCATCGGCAATGATTACAGCTATGAGGAAGTATTTAGTAAGCAGGTGCGTGGTATCGGGCGCCCAGGCGATGTCTTGTTAGCCATTTCAACATCTGGCAACTCAAAGAATGTAATTAAGGCGATTGAAGCCGCCAAAAAGATTGGAATTCATATTGTTGCAATGACAGGCAATGGCGGGGGAAAACTTACTGCATTACTCAGCGGTGAGGATGTTCACTTATGTGTTCCCGCAACCCGTACTGCGCGCATTCAAGAAACCCATTTACTTTTATTGCATTGCCTTTGCGATGGTGTAGATCATGTTTTATTCAGCGAGGATTGAAATGATGCGACTCGTCAAAATGGCTTGTACGGCCCTACTTGCTCTGCAGCTATCTGCTTGTGGTGTTTTAGTGGTTGGTGGCGTGGTGGGAGGCGCAACAATATTGGCGGATCGTAGAACGCCCGCGGTCCAGGCAATTGATTTAGGAATTAAGATTGAAGCTAATAGTCAGCTCTCCAAAAAGTTTGGGGATTCTGCACACATCGTCGTTGTCTCTTTTAATCAAAAGGTTCTTCTAATCGGCGAGGCGAAAGACGATAACATTAAGACTCAGGCAGGCAATGATGTGAAGGCGATGAAGAACGTGCGCTCTCTATTTAATGAAATCGTGATCGGGCCCAATAGTTCATTTGGCCAAAGGGCAAGCGATACCTATTTGGCCTCAAACATTAAAACCCAACTCGTTTTTAGTCCTGATGTTCCCTCAAATTCCATGAGCATCTCGGTTGAAAGTGGCAAAGTTTATTTAATGGGGATATTGACCCAGAAAGAAGCTGATAAAGCCAAGCAAATTGTTAGCAAGGTTAGCGGTGTTAAGCAAGTATTTGCTTTCTTTGACATTATTTCGGAAGCCGAGAAGCGGCGCCTTGAGGAAGAGGGCAAAGCAAGAACTTCACAACCTGATACAAATCCTGCTCCAAACTGAATTTTGCAGCATTTTGCTCCAAATAATTAGTATTTACCCTAATATCTTGATCCATTACTTTTTCTAGATCCAAGGAGTTGGCCAGAAAGCCTTTTTAACCCATTGATTTCATTGCGGCCTAAATTTAGGGGGCTAATTTTGGGGTCGGGAAGCATCAAAATATTTATAAGAAGGTGTTGACATGTCTCTAAGGGTATGTCATAGTTATGGACTTCGCTGAATTTACATGAATTATTTCTAGGTACAGCCTTCTTTAAAAATTAGTCAACCGATAATTGTGGGTACTGAGTAGAGGCATCCAGTCCTTCGGGACAGATGTAAATAAACAGTACTCATAGACAGTAAAAATGATTTGGTTTTATACCAAGTCAATTTCTTAAATGAGTGCGACGAACCGCAAGGTTCACAGGAATTGAACTGAAGAGTTTGATCCTGGCTCAGATTGAACGCTGGCGGCATGCCTTACACATGCAAGTCGAACGGCAGCACGGGTGCTTGCACCTGGTGGCGAGTGGCGAACGGGTGAGTAATACATCGGAACGTACCTTATCGTGGGGGATAACGCAGCGAAAGTTGCGCTAATACCGCATACGCCCTGAGGGGGAAAGCGGGGGACCGTAAGGCCTCGCGCGATTAGAGCGGCCGATGTCTGATTAGCTTGTTGGTGAGGTAAAAGCTCACCAAGGCGATGATCAGTAGCTGGTCTGAGAGGACGATCAGCCACACTGGGACTGAGACACGGCCCAGACTCCTACGGGAGGCAGCAGTGGGGAATTTTGGACAATGGGGGCAACCCTGATCCAGCAATGCCGCGTGAGTGAAGAAGGCCTTCGGGTTGTAAAGCTCTTTTGTCAGGGAAGAAACAGCAGCTCTAACACAGTCTGCGAATGACGGTACCTGAAGAATAAGCACCGGCTAACTACGTGCCAGCAGCCGCGGTAATACGTAGGGTGCGAGCGTTAATCGGAATTACTGGGCGTGAAGCGTGCGCAG
>VGIH01000004.1 GCA_016867965.1 Betaproteobacteria bacterium
TGATGCGCGCTTACGCAAAAAAATCTTTACAGCCATGTGTGCGGAGTGGGATAAGACAATTGCTGCACTCGAGCAAATCACCGGGGAGAAGCAACGCCTTGCCAATAACCCGATCTTAGCCCGGTCCATTCGCCATCGCTTTCCTTACATTGACCCATTGCATCATATTCAGGTTGAGTTAGTTAGACGTTATCGTGCTGGGCATAGCGACGAGCGGGTCAAGCGCGGTATTCACTTATCGATTAATGGAATCGCTTCAGGTTTGCGTAACACAGGATAAATAAAGCGAATTACTTGTGGTGGTCGGAGGGAAGCTCAACCCCAAATGCACGACAGTATTTATCGCTTGCATTGAGATCATCAGCTAAACAGTTCGGACAGGTTCGAGGATCCAAATCTGGCCGATGACGACGTAATGCCATTTCGCTGGTCACAATTCCAGTTGGAACAGCTAATGTGCCCCAGCCCATCAGCATCATGGTTGATGCAATCAATTTACCAAGGTCGGTTTTGGGCGTGATGTCTCCAAAGCCCACGGTAGTCATGGTTGTAATCGCCCAATAAATGCTAATTGGAATACTAGTGAACCCATGTTCTGGACCTTCAACCACATACATGAGGGTTCCCATCACCATCACAATCATTAGCACAACCGATAGAAACACCATGATTTTGCGCCGACTGGCAGCCAGGGCATTTGCTAGATGGGTGTATTCCACCAAAAAACTAGTGAGCTTGAAGATTCGGAATATCCGCAGTAGACGTAGTATGCGAACATCAATTAAGGAATGTAATTCTGGGAAGAAGAGTGCTAGGTAAGTGGGCAAAAATGCGATGAGGTCAATAATTCCAAAAAAGCTCAGCGCATACTTACGACGATCGGGGGCGCAGTAGAGCCGCGCACTATATTCAATGGTGAAGATGAAAGTAAAAAACCATTCCAAGGAAAAGAGGATGGTATGAAACTTGGCCGATATACTTTGTACGCTATCAAGCACCACCACCAAAATCGAGAACAGAATGACAAAGATCAGAATCCGGTCAAAGAGCCTGCCGGCATGGGTATCTGACTCAAAAATAACCCGATACAAAGTCTCTTTTAGACTCTGAGGTTCGTGGTTCTGAGGCTTGGCGGTCATATCGGCCTTAGGGGTTTAAAACAATTAGAATAATGGTTTATCAAGTAATCATTAATTTAGCCTAAATAAAAAGGAATTTGCATGCCAGGCCTTTTGCCCAATGTAGACCCAGATGGTCTTTTGGAATTCTCGGTAGTCTATACCGACCGTTCCTTGAATCATATGTCAGCGGAATTTAAAAAAGTCATTACTGATATTTCTGCAATTCTCAAGGATGTTTACAAAGCGCATTCAACCGTTGTGATTCCTGGCAGTGGGACATACGGTATGGAAGCAGTGGCAAGGCAGTTTGCTCCTGGAAAAAAATGTTTAATTATTCGCAACGGCTGGTTTAGTTATCGCTGGACGCAAATTTTTGATCTTGAGCAGTTCACCCAAGATATTCATGTCATTAAAGGTCGGCAAGTGGAACATACTGCTCAGGGTTCGTACGGACCTCCCCCAATCGATGAGGTCGTTGCATTCATAAAGAAGGAAAAGCCAGACGTCGTATTCGCCCCGCATGTTGAGACCTCTGCTGGAATTATTTTGCCACCCGAGTATTTAAGAGCTATTGGCGATGCAGTGGAATCTGTCGATGGGTTATTTGTATTGGATTGCATTGCCTCCGGTGCGATGTGGGTTGATATGAAAGCCAGTAAAGTGGATGTTTTAATTAGTGCCCCACAAAAAGGGTGGAGTAGCTCCCCATGTTGTGCCTTGATTGGTCTCTCCGAACGTGCTCGTCAAAAGATTGAACATAGTCAAAGTAATAGTTTTTCGATTGATCTTAAGAAGTGGTTGCAGGTAATGGAGACTTATGAGAAGGGCGCTCACGTTTACCACACCACAATGCCAACCGACGCTCTGAAGATTTTGCGCAATGCCATGAAAGAGACCCAGTCGCATGGATTTGATTACCTTAAGCAACAACAAATTGAGTTAGGTGCTCGAGTTCGAGCTTTGATGGTTGCTAAAGGATTTCCAAGCGTAGCGGCAGCTGGCTTTCAGGCTCCTTGTGTGGTGGTTAGTTATACCAAAGATCCTGAGATGCAATCGGGTAAAAAATTCTTAGATGTTGGCTTACAGATAGCTGCTGGCGTCCCTTTGCAGATTGGTGAGAGCCCAGAATTTAGAACCTTCCGACTCGGGCTATTTGGCCTAGAGAAGCTTTTGCATATTGAGCGTGCCATCACACACCTCGAAGCTGCGATGGATAAGATCACAGCAAAGTAATTATTTTTCAATCTTTAAGACAGCAAAGGCAGCTTGCAGGCGCTTGGAGTAAACCTCCTTTAGCGCCTTCACTTTTTCTAGGGTTCACGACCAACACATCATTTGAGTTGTGATTCTTATTTTGCTACCTGTCAGCCTGGATTGACAGGCTATTGCATCCAATTGGCTTGATAGCCAATGTCCCATACAGGTCAAGGCAAAACAGCGCTGAAACTGGTATAAATGGAGCTTCGCTTTTTTTAAAGCCATTGCCAACTAAAACGACAACGACAGACAAAATATGCTGAAACTTGATCAACATCCATCGGGTAGACATTTTTTACACATTCCAGGACCTAGTCCGGTTCCCTCGCGGATTTTGCGTGCCATCAGTTATCAAACCATTGATCATCGCGGCCCTGAGTTTGGTGAGTTAGGTCTTCAGTTATTGGCTGGTATGCAAACCATTTTTAAGACGAAGCATCCAGTGATTATTTATCCCAGCTCAGGTACTGGTGCGTGGGAGGGTGCTCTTGTGAACACCTTGTCTCCGGGTGACCTCGTTCTCATGTATGAGACTGGTCATTTTGCAACCCTTTGGAATAAGTTAGCTCAACGTTTAGGAATCAAAACGGAGTTCATTGGCTTACCGGGTGCAGAGGGCTGGCGTCATGGAGTTGACGCTGCAAAAATTGAAAAGCGCTTAAAGGCAGATACAGGCCATCAAATTAAAGCTGTTTGTGTGGTTCATAACGAGACCTCAACAGGGGTTACATCCAATATCGCCGCTGTGCGCAAGGCCATTGATGCAGCAAAACATCCTGCACTCTTAATGGTCGATACGATCTCCGGCCTTGCCTCGGCAGATTTTCGTCATGATGAGTGGGGCGTTGATGTAACTGTGAGCGGCTCACAAAAGGGATTGATGCTTCCCCCTGGCATTGGATTTAATGCGATTTCACCAAAAGCGCTGGAAGCAAGTAAGTGTGCAACCTTACCCAAAGCGTATTGGGCCTGGGATGAAATTCTGGAGTCCAATAAGACAGGTTATTGGCCCTCGACGCCTGCGACCAATTTACTTTATGGCTTACACGAAGCGATCGAGATGATTTTGAATGAAGGCATGGACAGTGTGTTCGCTCGCCATCAGCGTCTTGCAAAAGCTTGCCGCGCAGCAGTCGAGGCATGGGGGTTGGAAGTGCAGTGCAAAGACCCTGCGGTTTACTCCTCGGTATTAACTGGTGTGCGCACCCCAGAGGGTGTGGATGCCGATGCCTTGCGTAAATTAATCTTTGAGCGCTATAACCTATCCCTTGGTACAGGCTTGGGTAAGGTAAAAGGTCAGTTGTTCCGCATCGGGCATTTGGGTGACTGCAATGAGTTATCGTTGCTTGCCGCCATCAGTGGATGCGAAATGGGCATGAACCGCTTTGGAATCAAACTCAAAGGCAGCGGTATTCTTGCCGCCCAAGAGGCCCTGCAGTAGCTAGGATCGATTAAGTTGTTTGCGCAGCGCTTCGATCTCCTCAAGGAGGTCAAGCGCCAAAGCAACGCCTGGGGTATTTACTTCCAGGTCTCGCACTAAACGGCTAGCGATCTTGGCGCGGCGCAAGGAATGGCCTGTAAAGCGCCATTCACTCTGGCTCGAGCCTTGTGGCTGAAGGACGCCCTCGGCGACCCATTCTTCAATATGTGTATGGGTGATCGAGCATGCTTGGCAGATTTCAGTAACGCTCAAATGTAGTTGCTCTTCAACCACCACACCTTCTAGTAACACTGAACGATTTGTATTCATATCGATTGCTCCTAACCGTTTGCACGTGGATTAAATGCAGCAAATGACTTTGCCATTGCCTGATAAGCCTCTTTATCTGAATCAGAGACGGCTGGCGGGGTAACCAGCCGAATGGCTGTATAAAGATCGCCCGGCTCTTGACTCGGAATGCCCTTGCCCTTAAGGCGTAGCTTCTTGCCCGCCATAGTATTGGCTGGTATGCTCAATTCAACTTTGCCGGTGGGAGTAGGAAGGTCCACTGTCGCTCCTAATGCCGCTTCCCAAGGAGCAAGGTTTAAGTCAACCGATACGTCCTTGCCATCGACCTTAAACAGGCTGTTTGGTTTAATCACAATCTCTAAATAGAGGTCACCCGCTTTGCCATTCCCAAATCCTGGACTTCCTTGGCCAGCGAGGCGCAAATGTTGGCCGCTTCGAATTCCCTTGGGTATTTTGACCTCTAAGGTGCGCTCTTGCATCCGCAGATGACCTTGATTATCCAGTGCGGGCATTTTGAGTCCGATGCTTCGTTGTGCACCTAGATAGGAATCCACTAAATCAATCTCAATCTTGGCGTGATGATCTTCACCTGGAATATTAAGTTAAGCGCTTTGTTGATTAGCCTGTTGGGCGCGACGCCCAAAAATGGATTCAAAGAACTCACTATGGTCAGGATTGGCACTATCACCCCAACCATTGCCCCGAAACTCGTATCCAGAATCCCAGTTGGGTGGAGGATTAAAGCCTTGACCTCCCGACCAGTTAGTGCCCATTTGATCGTAGGCAGATTTCTTCTCTGGATCTTTTAGGACCGCATAGGCCTCACCAATTTCTTTGAAGCGTTTTTCGGCATCCGTCTCTTTGCTTACATCGGGATGGTATTTGCGAGCCAGTTTGCGATAGGCCTGTTTGATCTGATCAGGCGTCGCATCCCGTTCTAGGCCGAGTATTTTGTAATAGTCTTGGTATTCCATGAAGGCAAAAGGGGAGTCAATCAATAATGCTTGATTTTAATCGGATTGAGCCATTCAGTAGAATGGGACATGGCTGAAATTGATCCTTTAATCGCAAACAATGATTTACCACCCAGTAAATCAGAGCTCAAACGTCAAATGGCCGAGCGCCAAAAATTGGCTGAGGCTTTAAGTCTTTTGACAAGTGACGCATTAAAGTCTATTCCAATCGATGAAGAATTGCGTGATGCGATTGCACAAACGTCACGCGTTCGCTCTTTTGAGGGGATTCGGCGCCATAAGCAATACCTTGGTAAACGCATGCGAGCATTATCCGATGAGGATATTGCAGCCATTAAGAAACAACTTGAAGTGATTGAGGGACCTGGTCGGGTCGAAACTGCCAAGTTACATCGTTTAGAGCGTTTGCGCGAACGCTTACTACAAAGTGATGAGGCCTTGCAGGAGTTAATTACTAAGTATCCTGCGCTCGATATTCAGAGTATTCGTACTCTGATTCGAAATGCCAAGAAGGAACGCGAGGCCAATAAACCTCCGAAAGCCTATCGTGAGATTTTCCAATACCTCAGAGAGCTTGAAGTCTAAATGAGCAAAACCAAACTGGATCGTGGCGAGATCTACGTATTTATCCAAGCGGTCTTATTGATTGCCTTATTCTTTGGCCCTACCGATCTCTTTGGTAAACCAGCAGCAATTTATTACCCCTTATGGCTTTTAGGCAGGGCTTTTTTCTATCTTGGTCTTGGCATTGCGCTCTGGGCTGCGATCTCTTTGGGGCCCAATCTAACCCCAATGCCAAAACCCAAGCAAAACGGTGAATTAATTCAGACGGGGCTCTATAAGCTGGTTCGGCACCCGATTTATTTTGGGGTGATTCTATTGAGCTTTGGCTGGGCAGCAACCCTACAAAGTTGGTATACCCTAGCCGTTGCAATTGCTCTGCTCATCTTCTTTGATATCAAATCCCGCAAAGAAGAGGAGTGGCTATTGGAAAAGTTTCCGGACTACAAAACCTATCAACAACGCACCAAGAAACTGATTCCATTAATTTACTAAATCGCTACCTGATTTATTTAACCGCTTTATACCCCGGAGTTTTATTGGAGCGATTCTGGATAGCCTTAACGAATGCGATCAAGGTTTTATTACGCCTGAACTCCGGTTTCATGGCAAGGTAAAACGTTTCAGTCTCAAGTGGAATGAAGTGCAACTTGTACTCTTTGGCGATGTATTGCAACCCAATCCCGACATCGGCTTGTTCAGCTAAGATGCTGGTCGCAACGGCGCTATGGGTAAACTCCTCGTGTCCATATCCTTTAATTAGTTTGGTCTTTAGGCCTTCGCGCTCTAAGAGTCGATCAAGTAATAGACGTGTACCCGCTCCCTTTTGTCGATTAATCATACGTACCTCGGGCCGAGCGAGATCTCGGATGGATTGAATCTTCAGCGGATTGCCTTTTGCTAACAATAAACCCTGAACACGTTGCATTAAGGGGACGGTCACTAGACCAGCGCGTCGCAGATGATCTTCTATGGCTTTAATTTCACCTGGATCCGATACATGAAAGCCTGCAATGCTCGCTTTATTTTCGATCAGTCGATCGAGTGCGTGCCCGGACCCCATGGTTTTATATTCAATCTCATCAAATTTTGAATGAATTTGCTCAATCAAGGGATCATTACTGCTACAAAAGATGTATCGATCAAATGTCTTGTTGAGATGATTGGAAAGTTTCTCGCCAATATCTGAAGCTAAACGCTGAGCCTCACTAGAAAGCTGTAAATCCAAGCGATCGAGCGAATGAATTAGTAATTGGCCGGCGGGAGTAATTTTGGAGCCGTGCCCCTTAATCCGTTCCAAGAGCTGACAGCCTAGTTCTTGCTCAGCCTCTCGCAGTTCATTCCAAACCGTTCGATAGGACACATTCAAGTCTTTTGCTGCCGCAGCAAGGGTGCGCCCCTGATCCACGCTACGTAATAAATTACCGATATGCGTCAGATCGAGGGTGTGCTGATGGTAGTTTGGGGTCTTCAGGAGGAGGGTGGGTTGGATTACGAGCTTCATATGAATATTTTTGCATATTGATTATTTAAACTGATCTCTTGATGATAAGACGTTTTCAACTAACTATTGATCATCATGAAAAATCTTCGCTCCATTATTTCGGCACTGACCCTCTCACTCTTACTGTCCACAGCTGTGTATGCACAAAAGAGCATCGTTGTTTCTTCGACCACTTCCACGGAACAATCCGGTTTATTTGGCCATATCTTGCCACCGTTTGAGAAAAAAACAGGGATTCAGGTAAAAGTCGTTGCAGTTGGAACAGGTCAGGCCCTGGATATTGGCCGTCGAGGGGACGCTGATGTGGTATTTGTTCATGACAAGGTTGCTGAAGAAAAATTTGTTGCCGAAGGATTTACCGATAAGCGGATTGAGGTGATGTACAACGATTTTGTCTTAATTGGACCGAAGAGCGATCCAGCAAAAGTTGCTGGTGGCAAAGATATTCAAGCGGCGCTCAAGAAAATCGCCGACAGTAAGTCAACCTTTGTGTCGCGAGGTGATAAGAGCGGCACCCATGCGGCTGAGTTACGCTATTGGAAGGGTGCGGACATTGCAGTGTCAGCAAATCTACCTTGGTATAAAGAAACCGGTTCTGGAATGGGCCCTGCATTAAACACGGCATCCGGTATGAACGGTTATATTTTGTCGGACCGGGCAACGTGGCTCACCTTTAAGAACCGCGGTGATCTGGCGATTTTGGTGCAAGGCGATCCTAAGCTCTTTAATCAGTATGGTGTGATGTTGGTGAGTTCTGCCAAGCACCCCAATGTGAAAAAAGCCGATGGCCAGGCCTTTGTGGACTGGATTACCTCAAAAGAGGGTCAGGACACGATCGCAGCCTACAAAGTGGGCGGCGAGCAGTTGTTTTTCCCAAACGCGAAGAAATAACTTAGTAGGTACCAGGCACCAAAATATCGTTGGTGACATTGTGGATATCACGGTGGCCAGTAAATGCCATCGTGAGATCTAGCTCCTTATGAATAATCTCTAAACATTTTGTAACTCCAGGCCCACCCATGGCGCCAAGACCATAGAGGAACGAACGTCCAATCATCGTACCGCGCGCACCCAAGGCCCATGCTTTAAGAACATCCTGTCCTGAACGAATACCACCATCCATCCAGACCTCAATATCCTTGCCAACCGCATCCACAATTGGTGGCAGCGCTTGAATACTCGACATTGCTCCATCGAGCTGTCGACCGCCATGATTGGAGACCACAATCGCATCCGCACCTGACCCGACGGCTGCACGCGCATCCTCTGGATCCAAAATGCCTTTAATGATCAATTTGCCGTCCCAGTGTTTTTTAATCCACTCAACGTCACCCCAATTGAGCCCGGGATCAAATTGTTCGGCAGTCCATGATGACAGGGAGGACATATTCCCTACGCCAGTCGCATGACCAACTATATTTCGGAAGGTACGACGTGGCGTTTGTAACATCCCCATGCACCAACGTGGTTTGGTCATCATATTGATAATGTTTGGAATGGTGAGTTTTGGTGGCGCGCTCAAGCCATTTTTAATATCTTTGTGACGTTGACCTAAGATTTGTAAGTCCAAGGTGAGAACAAGAGCTGAACATTTAGCCGCCTTGGCCCGTTCAATCAGACGTTCAATAAAACCACGGTCTTTCATGACGTAGAGTTGAAACCAAAAGGGTTTGGTGGTTCGTTCGGCCACATCTTCAATCGAGCAAATGCTCATGGTTGACAAGCAGAAGGGGACTCCAAATTTCTCAGCAGCCTGTGCAGCAAAAATTTCCCCATCGGGGTACTGCATTCCTGTTAAGCCGGTGGGTGCCAATGCAACCGGCATCGCCACCTCTTGGCCGACCATGGTCGTTTTGGTGGTGCGATTTTGCATATTGACAGCCACCCGTTGACGTAACTTAATTTTCTGAAAATCCGATTCGTTTGCCCGGTAAGTAGACTCGGTCCATGAACCAGAATCTGCATAGTCATAAAACATTTTGGGAGTGCGTTTTTGATGGAGAACGCGCAGATCTTCAATATTGGTAATAATGGGCATGATAAGTTTTATAAGGTAAATACAACTGACTTTATCGGACAGACTAACGATTTGTCTATTATGAATGATCCTAACTGAACCCCAAACCCCAAGATGAAACCAACTGTACTAGCCTTTGACGTATTTGGAACCGTGGTTGATTGGCATGGCTCGATTGCGGCTGAGGTCGCCCAACTCCTTCCTCAAGTTGACCCCATTGCTTTTGCAAGCGCCTGGCGATCCGGCTATAAGCCTGCTATGGCAAGAGTCCGTAGTGGCGAATTGGGCTGGACACGGATTGATGATTTGCATCGGATGATTTTGGATCAAGTACTAGTTGATCTAAAAATTGATCATCTAACCGAAACCCAAAAGAAGTACCTCAACCTCACCTGGCACCGATTAAAGCCATGGCCGGATTCAGTTCGCGGTTTAACGCTTCTGAAGCAAGACTTTACGATCGTTACCCTGTCAAACGGTAATTTGGGTCTTCTTGCCAATATGGCAAAAAATGGCGGTTTACCTTGGGATCTGATTCTCTCCGCTGAGGTGTTTCGGCACTACAAGCCCGATCCAGAAACGTATCTGGGCGTTTGCCAAACTTTTGACCTAAAGCCCCAAGACGTGATGCTAGTTGCTGCCCACAAAGACGATTTAGAGGCCGCTCACGCGTGTGGCTTGCAAACGGCATTTATTGAACGGCCTACTGAATTTGGACCGAGGGTGGTTCGAGCGGACCTTGGGCGAGAGTCCTGGACTACATACCATGCCAAAGACTTTATCGATCTGGCAGCCCAACTTAAAGCTAGATCATAAAATAATGATCTAGATCAAACGCAAACCCAAATAAAAGATCATACTAAGTAAAATTACCGGAGGATCCTATGGTAAACCTAACGATTGAAATTGAGAACCTAAAATGCGGTGGTTGCGAGAACACCATCGTCAAGGGCCTAAAAGCAATTACGGGAGTTCAAACAGTCACGGTCGATCATGCAAACAGAGCCGTTGTGCTGGATGCAGACTCTAATTTACGTCAGCAGATTGTCGACAAGTTGCTGAGTATGGGCTACCCAGAAAAGGGATCTGTAGCGGGTCTTGATAAAGGCATTGCGACCGCTAAATCATTCGTAAGTTGCGCGATCGGCCGAATCAGCTAAGCCATTCATCAATCGGCTAAGATGCCAGAATGTTTCATATTGACATCATTGGCTACTTAGCTGCGTTACTGACCACTTTCTCCTTTCTTGTTCAGGCCATTCAATCTTGGAGAACAAGAGACCTCTCAGGCATCTCGGTGGGTATGTACAGCATGTTTACCCTTGGGGTGGGATTGTGGCTCATTTATGGGATTGTGATTGAGAGTTGGCCCTTAATTGTGACCAATGCCTTAACTTTCCTGTTTGCCCTGAGCATCTTGCTCATGAAACTGAAACAAATGTCAAAATAGCAGAATACTCGATGTATTCTGTTTAGACTCTACGATGAAAATTCTTAAAATGCTTGCACTCTTGATCGTATTGGCGATAGCAATTGCCATTGGTGTTGCGTATTACACGGTCAGCAAATTAGATGGGTATGTGAAGAGCTCGATCGAGGACTATGCCACTCAATCTCTTGGTACTAAGGTAACCGTTGGCGAGGTTTACCTTAGTCTACGTCAAACCCAAGCAACGATTCGTAATCTTGAGGTTGCCAATCCCCCAGGTTATGAGGGAGGTCACGCATTTAAAGCGGGACTGATTGAGATTCAACTTAATCCGAAGGAGTCTAAATTTGATTCGGTTGTCATTGATCGAGTGCTCTTAAGTCAGCCTAGCGTGCAGTATGTCAAAACGAAAGATTCTGACAATCTATCGGTTTTGCAAAATAACGCAAAGCAATACAGCTCGACCAATCAAAAAGAAGATACTAAAAGTAAAGCTGGTAAAGCTGGAGATTCTAAGCAGCCACGCATCCTAATTAAGCAGTTTGATATTCAGGGGGCGGATCTGGTTTATCGGGACATGCGAATCTTAGGCACAAGCGTTAATCTCAAGTTAGATGACATTCAAATCACTAATATTGATACTGGTAAGGATGGGGCGGGAACTAAAGAAGCGGTTGGTAAAATTATCGATGCCATTATTCCCGTGGTGAAGAATGCTGCGCTCAAAAGCGTCAACACCTATTTGAATATCGCTACGGATACATTACGGAATGTCACCGACAGTGCGCAGCAATACGGTAAGGATGCCATTACTAATATCAAAAAGTTGTTTCAAAAATAATTCGTTAATAACTCATGACTCTCAATGCATATAACGGCCGCCTGACCTCACTCTCCCACGGAGGGGGATGCGGCTGCAAAATTGCGCCTGGCGTCTTAAGTGATATATTGCAAGCCTCACCTCTCAAAATGATTCCACCAGCTTTGTTGGCGGGCTCAGAAAATAATGAGGATGCAGCGGTTTATCAAATTAATGATCATCAGGCGATTGTCGCCACTACGGATTTCTTTATGCCAATTGTCGATGATCCCTTTGACTTTGGTCGAATTGCAGCTACCAATGCGATTTCAGACATCTATGCGATGGGCGCTCAGCCCTTATTTGCACTTGCATTACTCGGTATGCCAATTAATGTATTACCCCTGGAGGTGATTCAGAAGATCATCGCAGGCGGGGAGTCGGTATGCCGAAGCGCGGGTATTCCGATTGCTGGTGGGCATTCCATTGATACCGTTGAGCCCATCTATGGCTTGGTGGCGATTGGCATTGTTGATCCAGCCAACTTAAAACGCAATAGCGGTGCTCAAGCAGGAGACGTGATTATTTTGAGCAAACCCCTCGGAGTCGGTATTTTGAGTGCCGCTCTAAAGAAAGAGCGTTTGTCAGCTAAGGGATATGAGTCAATGGTTGCCTATACAACGCAGCTGAATCAGCCTGGCATTGCGCTCTCGAAGATGCCACAAGTTCATGCTTTGACGGATGTCACGGGCTTTGGCTTGGCAGGACATCTCTTAGAGATGAGTCGAGGGGCAAACTTAAGAGCCAATTTGAATTGGCGTGATATTCCAGTAATTGCCGAGGCAGTTGAGTTTGTTAAAGACGATATCTATACCGGTGCCTCAACCCGAAATTGGCAAGCGTATGGCGGGGAAGTGTCGTTTAGTTCAGATGTCCAATCCTGGCAACAGCATTTAATGACCGATCCGCAAACCAGTGGCGGGTTACTCATTGCCTGCGCACCTGAGGCCAAGGACCAGGTTCTAGAGTTGCTCCATCGCTCGGGGTTCCATGAGGCGATGGCGATTGGCCATTTTGGGAGTGGTCAAGGCCTTACCATGGCCTAGGAACGAGGCAGGGTCTGGCTTTTACCAATTGCCCCAAAAGTGGCTACAATCAAATCATTACATATTAGAGTAAAGGTTTTACCATGAAAAATCAAAGTTTTGCAGCGTGCTTTCAGTCCTTCATGCAAAGCATCAAGGTTTCCCCGATGAAGCGGGGAGAATGGTATTTGCAACTCATGATCGATAAGCGTGATGAGCGCTTGCGTAAAAAAATCTATTAATGTTGTTCTGATCGAATGCGATCAATCATGACCCGATGGGGCACATACTTGGCTGTGTGCCTTTTTGTTTTACCCATCGGCGTATCAGCAGCGGGTCTTGCCGATGTGGTTGGTGAGGGACAGATCCGTTTTCTGAAAACCAAGCCCGATCCCAATTCATACACCTATGAATCGAAGGTAACCATCCTAGAGACTAGTCTTGATTCTGGTTTGGTACAAATTCAGACCTGTCATAAAAAATTAGATCCAATTCGGAAGGTAGTCATTTTGTTTAACAAGGACCGTATCCGAGATATTCAAGTTCGGACCATGGATGGTATTGCGATGGCTGAAGTCAAAGATAATCGCGTCACCCTAAGTGAGGTGCAAAAAGGTGGATCGATTTGCATTGATTTACAGTCTAAGGCGCTGGATTCACTCGGTAATGGTCTCTATCAACTCAATGCTGGCCCTTTGATGCGCAGACTCTTTGATGGCTATTTACCCATGACCGCAAACATGAAGTTCTCTTGGCCAGATAAGCTGCTTGCCGTTCAAGAAACTAAACCAGCGAGTCAAGATGGCGTTGATATTAAGTCCGCTAATGATGGTCTGGAGATGGACTTAGTGTTTGCCGGAAAAATGACAGCGCAGATTTTGCTAAAGCGCTCCGATTAAGGTCTAGAGCTTTTCACAGCGGTATTGCTCAGCGCCGATGGCTAAGCGTGATTCGCTCTGAATCAATTGTGCAATGGATGCCTTGACATCCCCGACCTTGCAGTTTTCATCGAAGTAGCTGACTAGACCAAGGCTTCCACAAAAGCGCAACTGGCGATCACCAATCTTCATGGTTGATTGCTGCAAAACCATTACTACTTTTTTGCTGGAGTCGTTCTCAGGAACGCAGTTCCAAGTGGTGTAATCGGCCTGACTACATGCCATAAGAGCAAAAATAAGGGGTAGGAAGAAAAAAAAGCGCATTTACAGGACAATAGAAATTACATTCGAGCTATTGTATGAGCCAAACTCTGTTACCGCTAACCCTGTTCTATGATGGTGCCTGTCCACTATGTCAGGCAGAGATTCTTTATTTGCAAACCCGTAATCAACAGCAATTACTTCAATTTGTCGATGTCAATAGCAGTGCATTCGATCCAGGGCGCGTTGGCGTTTCGTGTCAGGCTGCGCTCGATCAGATGGTTGGGCAAATTGAGGGGCAATCCCCGATTCATGGTGTCCCAGTCTTTGCAGAGGCCTATCGGCGCGCTAATTTACCGATCTTGGCTTGGATTTTTTCAAGAAAAACTCTTAGACCCATCTTGAATCTGGCATATCGAATCTTTGCAAAAAATCGCCATGCAATATCAGGCGCCATCGGCCCCTTTGCTTTAAAACTGGTTCAGCGAATTAATCAATCACCTCGATGAAGTAGTGCGCGATTTTGTTGAGCGATTGAGCATTCGCGAGGCCCGGGAATGACCGTAATTGCATCACCGGCTTTTAGGAATCCGGCCTGAAGAACCCGAAGGTACCAACCGCTGCGAGCACCTTGGATCATTACCTTGGCCGCTGTTGTAACACCCGTCTTCGCAGTGAATTTATAGCAAGGCTCGCGTAATTTCGTAACCGCACATTCAATGGCTCCAATACGAAGGCGATCGCCAACGTAGACATCGTGCTCACCAAGCCCGCTAATGGTTAGGTTCTCACCTAAGTAGCCATGCTCTAAATGGATGGATTGGCCTTTGACCTCAGAGAATAGCGAGGACCAAAAGGAGTAATGCTCTTGCGGATACATATAGAGGGCTTTTTCAGTCCCACCATGAACTTGAGGATCGGCTTGTTCATCGCCAACAATTCCAGCTCTTGTTACTTCGATTAATTGAGGATTAGTCAGTGTACTAATCGGCGTTTTGTAAATACCTGACATGATTGTGCGAAGCTCATTGTCATCGCGAACCCATATGGGTTTTACCAGTCCAGCACTAATGGTTTCTAGACGAATTGCCATTACCCATTATGCCGAAAAAAAGCCCCAAGCTAAACTCGGGGCAATTTCGTTTACTTTGTTGATGCTTTTTACTGCTGCTTTATGTGCCTTCATTGTGTATTGAATGAAAGGCCCGGCATTTATTGCTGACGCTTACTATTTAGAAGATTCTGATTTACCAAAATGAAGGGTAGCGCAGGGGTCGGCGCGATCGATACTGGGTGTAATCCAGACAAAATCGTATAGTTTGGCGAGTTCTGCAAATGCTGTAGAGTCGCGCTGCGCCTCTTCAATCAAGCCAACACTCACTCGTTTTTTGGAAGGCTCAAGGGATCGTAAAACTTGGGGCACCCCATAATCATTGCGAACATGGCCATTGCCGGCAAAAAGAATGGCGGGGGAGTGGCGCATCATGACCCGCGCCATCGAGATGTCCGTCAGGCGTTGTACCCGAAACATGGGCTCTAAATACTGGGCGGGAAGTTTGCCGCAATGCCCGTCAATCAAATCGGTCTCAAGACTGCGTTTTGCATCATTTGTCAAAGTACTTTTTTGGTAATCCGATTCCATTGCAGCCGGGATGGATCCACCAGAAAAGATAGTTTTGGAGACAGAGCGGTCGAGATTAGAGCCATAAAGCGGAAAGCCAGATACCCGAATTGCTTCAAATAGGGGTTCATAGAGCTTCCATGGCCATGCTTTTGGGGAAAAGCCTGCTTGCTCCAGCGACTGTAGAGTCGATCCAGTTAATCGGACTAATGGACCGGTTGGCAGATACTCAACAACCGCTGCATATTTTTTGCTGGCAATTGCAGCAATCAATCGACCGCGTGCTTCATGGTGATGGGGGTTATCGTGAAGTTCACCCAGCAAAAGATAGTCAGCGCTGATTACCTCAGAAATCAATCGCTCCTGATTAATGGTGGTCTGATTACGCAAATCGACGATTGAGTTTGCGCTTGCAGCACTGCTAAAAACAAGAAGAATCCAACTTAGATAAATTTTCTTAATAGTATTCATTAAAAATATTTCTCGAGTGCAGTAAAAAAGCGCTGCCCCATGGGGGATACGGGCTCATGGGGGAGACCCACTTTGCCTGTGATGCGCTGGACTTCTTTTACTAACTTGCGACCAAACCCCATTAGCCGGTACATGGGTTGAACATAAATGTACTCAATATCACCGTCGTTGGAGTATCGACAGTAAGCGATTGTGGTGTTTTGGTTCTTAATCCAAAGCGTTTGCTGCTCGATTTCGATTGGATAGTCCATGGAATTGACTAATTGCATTATTTCCTAAATCGCCTGTAGAATGAATTCGGATATTTTATGTTTAGTTTTGAATTCTAGTATTACAAGCTTGTTTGTATTGCCTAGTGTTTATGTACCGAATAATAAAAATCGATCCCTTCAAAGAACTGGCCTACGTTGCTGACGAACCAAAGGGTAAGTCGTTTGAATTTTATTTCCCAAAACTCAGTGATGCTGTTTTCATTGAGGAGTACACCTTAAAGCTTATTAGTAGTGACGGCCGCTATAAAATTATTTCATTGCTCGGCCGATAAGGCTTGGCATGCCATTCTCCCGCATTGAACCAGGTCCAAATAATCAATTTATGCCCATCGAGGCTCGGTTGATATTGGATAGCTATCAGCATTTTCTAGGTAAGTCTTGCATTGAATTAACCAGTTTAAAGAATGCAGCGCAAATGCTCTATGAAGCCCCTTTTGCGGTGGTGGCGCATGATACGTGCGCAGACCCAATTTTTGCCTATGCCAATCGGATGGCTCAGAATGCATTTGAGATGAATTGGGCAGAAATCACCTCGATTCTATCGCGTCAATCAGCAGAGCCGGTCTTGCAAGACGAGCGCCAATCCTTATTGCAGCGTGTGCAACAGTTTGGTTTTATCGATGATTACTCCGGTATTCGGATATCCAAGGGCGGTAAACGGTTTTGGATCCGTAATGCAACGGTATGGAATTTAATCGATGCGAATGGAGCGAGGGTGGGCCAAGCCGCCCGATTTGATCGCTGGGATTATTTACCAGCCTAAGGATCGCGAAGTTCCGAGGCTTTATCGTGTATTGCCTGCCTGGCTTGATCGGTCATGCGTGCGAGATTGCGAACCTGCATGAGCATGCGTGGATTTTTGCTCATGGCGCTCTCATGGCGAATTAGAAAATCCCAATACAGCGTGGTAAATGGACAGGCATTGGGACCGGTGGATTGATCGGGCTTAAATGCGCAGTGCTTGCAATAATTACTCATGCGATCAATGTATTTACCCGTTGCAATATAAGGCTTACTGGCCATTAATCCGCCATCGGCAAATTGGCTCATACCAATGACATTGGGGAGCTCTACCCACTCGACAGCATCCACATACATACTTAAATACCAAGCATGAATCTCCTTTGGCTTGACCCCAAGAAGTAGGGCGTAGAGACCGGTGACCATTAGTCGTTGAATATGGTGCGCATAGCCGGTTCGTAAACTCTGAGTAATCGTTTGCGATAAACAATGCATTTGGGTGTTGCCGTCCCAAAAAAATGCGGGTAGCGGTTGATTTGCTTTTAACGCATTGAGTTCAAGGTACTTTGGCATGTTCATCCAATAGATACCGCGGACATATTCACGCCAGCCTAAGATTTGACGAACAAAGCCCTCAACCGCAGCAATCGGGGCCCGACCCTGACGATAGGCTTCTTCTGTAGCCGTCACCACCTCCTGAGCGGATAGCAACTTGAGATTTAGGGCACTTGCAATATGTGAATGAAATAACCATGGCTCATCGGTCCACATCGCGTCTTGGTACAAACCAAACTCGGGAAGACGATTTTGAATAAAGTCATCCAAGACACGCAGAGCCTCTTGCCGATTGACCGGCCACCCAAAACCAGAAGCGCTTGCAGTTACTGAACCGGGATGCGATGCAAATCGACTCTCAACCAGTTGGATTACTTCTTGGGTAATGCGATCGGGCTTGAGGCGCAGTGGTGGTGGTATGGGTGGAGGACCCTCTTTACCAAAGGAGGAACGATTTTCGGAGTCAAAGTTCCATTCGCCACCGGCAGGTGAATCGCCATCCATGAGGATACGATACTTTTTGCGAAGCTCGCGATACCAATACTCCAGACGCAGTTGCTTGCGACCTTTGGCGTGCTCAAAAAACTCGCGCACGGTCGAGAAAAAATACCGATCCTCACGGATTTCTAGTTCAATGCCGGTTTGCAATGCCAGTTGTTTAATTTTTTCAAGAACCCGCCAATCCCCGGGGGCAGTCATCAGCAAACGGCTCGGCTTAGATTGGCCAATAACCTTTAATAGCTCACCCTCAAGGTTTTGGGTATTGCTAGGATCGTCAAGCTTGCTGTAATGCAACGCAATCTTTTCCTTACGCAAAGACTGCGCAAAATGACGCATCGCACTAATAAACAAGGCAATCCGCTGCTTTGAAGACCAAATGTGGGTGGATTCTTCATCCACTTCTGCCATCCACACCACATCTTGCTTAGGATCAAATCCATCAAATGCGCTCGCATCACGATTGAGCTGATCGCCAAGGACAACAACTAAGGATCGAGTTTGGGCCATGAATTTAGATGAATTGATTGGTGTTGAGATCGTTTATGACCTATCTTGGAATTTTATGATGAAACAGAAAATTTTTTGAATTCAATACCTTATCAAATCTATCTAGCGTACCTGATTTTGCTAATTAGGCCCCATTTATTTTTTTACTATTTGGTATATGATTCTTAAAACCCTCTGATCTAAGAGGAATTTCAATAAGTCAAACAAAATGCAAGGAGACCTGCATGGTAAAGCTAACCGTGAACGGCAAGGCAAGATCGGTTGATGTCGATCCTAACACCCCATTATTGTGGGTGATTCGTGAGCAAATCGGATTAACTGGAACCAAGTATGGATGCGGTATCGCGGCATGCGGTTCCTGTACCGTATTGGTAGATGGTGCAGCAATTCGTTCCTGCAACTTGCCCGTTAGTGCTGCAGCAGGTAAAAAGATTGAGACGGTTGAGAGTTTGGCCCAAGGCGGCAAGCTCAGCAAAGTTCAGCAGGCATTTGTTGAAAAACAAGCCCCGCAATGCGGCTATTGCCAGACCGGCATGGTGATGGCAGTCACCGCTTTACTAAGAAGCAATCCAAAGCCAAGCGATGCCGATATTGATGCGGCAGTAACCAATATTTGTCGCTGTGGAACCTTTCAAGAAGTTCGGGCTGCGGTTCATGCCGCCGCTAAGGCTTAAGGAGAATACGATGAATGCACCTGTACCAAATTTATCTCGCCGCCAATTCATTGTCGGATCTAGTGCAGTTTCTGCTGGATTAGCAATCGGTTTGGAGTTCCCAGCCGTGATTGGAAGTGCTCAAGCCTCCACTGCGCAAGCGGCCATGCCCCCAGAAATCGGGGTCTGGGTGATGATTCAGCCAAATGACACCGTGATTATTCGTGTAGTCCGCTCTGAAATGGGTCAGGGCACCATTACTGGCTTAGCTCAATTATTAGCCGAGGAGTTGGAGTGCGACTGGAAAAAAATTGCGATTGATTATCCAACGCCCGGAGAGAGCCTAAAACGTAAAGGTGTCTGGGGATCATTCTCTACTGGCGGTAGCCGAGGAATTCGAACCTCTGAGGATTACGTTCGCAAAGGCGGTGCTACAGCGCGCATTATGTTAGTTCAAGCTGCCGCTAACCAATGGGGCGTCCCTGCCGCAGAGTGTTTGGTTTCAAACAGCGTTATTACCCATCAAGCTAGCGGTCGATCGACCAGTTTCGGAAAGGTAGCTGCTGCTGCAGCGAAATTGCCAGTACCGGACGCCAAAACCATTGAGCTGAAAGATCCAAAGCGCTGGAAAGTGATTGGTAAGTCCATGGATCGCATAGATAGCTTAGCCGATAAGGTTACTGGCAAACAAGTCTATGCAATCGATCTGCAAATGCCTGGCATGCTAGTTGCTACGATTAAAGAATGCCCTGTATTTGGCGGTAAATTAAAGAGCTTTGATGCCACTAAAGTGGCCAGTATGAAGGGCGTGAAGAAGGTAGTACAGGTCAGTGATACCTCTGTCGCCGTGGTAGCCGATACCTTCTGGCAGGCGAAGGTCGCCATGAATCAGTTGCCCATTGTTTGGGACGAGGGCGCCAATGCCAATGTTCAACAGGCTGATATTCTGAAGCGTCTTGATGAAGGATTAAATGCTAACGAGACTTTTGTTGGTAATGCGAATGGCGACTTCAAAAAAGCAGCATCGGACGCCTCAAAGAAAATTGAAGCGAAATTCTTTTATCCATTCTTAAACCACGCTCCGATGGAGCCCATGAATGCAACTGCGTTGTGGACTGCGGATAAATGCCGTGCCTGGGTCCCCACACAAGATGGTGAGGCATCTCTTGCAGCCGTGATCGCAGCTTCTGGTCTAACAGCAGATAAATGTGATGTAATCAAAGTTAATCTTGGTGGTGGATTTGGACGACGCGGGGCGTTTCAGGATTACACAACCCAAGTGGTCAATATTGCAAAACAAATGCCTGGTACCCCCATTAAGCTCATTTGGACGCGTGAAGAGGATATGACCCAGGGTCGTTACCATCCCGTCATGATGTGCCGGATGACGGGCACGTTTGATGATAAGAAAAATTTGACCGGTATCCATATGCGCCTCTCAGGGCAATCGATTCTTGCAACTGTTCGCCCCGCTGTTGTTGCTCAAAATAAAGGCATGGATCCATTAGTTTTCCAAGGTGTGGCAAAGGGTGGAGAGCATGGTATTAGCTATGATTTTCCGAACTTGACGATTGACCACGCAATGCGTAACACGCATGTGCCACCCGGTTTCTGGCGAGGCGTCAACATTAACCAAAACGCCATTTTTATGGAATGCTTTATGGATGAACTGGCAGAATACGCTGGAATGGATCCCGTTGAATTTAGACGCAAGTATTCAGCAAATTACCCACGAAACTTAGCTGTTCTCAATGCGGTGGCCGATCGAATTGGTTGGACAAAACCTGCGCCCGCTGGTGTATTCCGAGGAATAGCGCAGCAAAAATCATTTGGTAGTTTTGTGGCGGCTGCTTGTGAAATCTCGGTCACCGATGGCAATAAGATCAAGATACATCGGATCGTTGCTGCTACGGATCCTGGTTATGCGGTTAATCCGGCGCAAATTGAGCGTCAGGTTTCTGGATCCTTTGTTTATGGCCTCTCGGCATTGTTTGAAGAAGAGTGCACCGTCAAAAATGGGCGCATCGAGCAAACCAATTTTGATACCTTTGGGTCGATTCGTTTGCGGCAAATGCCAAAAGTAGAAACGATCATTATTCAAGGTGGCGGAAAAGAGTGGGGTGGAATTGGTGAACCCACCATTTCTGTTGCTGCTCCAGCAGTACTCAATGCCTATTACCGTGCAACCGGTAAGCGCGTTCGTACCGTACCACTTAAGAATAGCGGTATCACCCTTGTGTAATTGATGCGTGTTGGATTTAAGCTAGTCGTTTGTGCGTTACTAGCTTTTCCACACCCGCTGTATGCACAACTGGTTTGGGATGGCGATGCCATCCCAAATTCATTAAGTGGGCAGCCTGGTGATCCCACTCGAGGAAAATCCATTGTCGTAAGTCGTCAAACGGGTTTGTGTATTTTGTGCCACAGCGTGCCATCTACCGAGGAGCGATTTCAGGGAAATTTAGCACCCGATTTGCGCATCAGTGTAGGCAATTTAAATGCCGCTCAACTTCGTGCGCGTCTAGTCGATGCCTCACGTTCTCAGCCCAACACGATTATGCCGTCTTACTATAGAATCGATCATCTTCATCGTGTTGCACCATCATTTGAAGGTAAAACGGTATTAAGTGGTCAAGACATTGAGGATGTGGTTGCCTATTTGCTAACAATTAAAACACCATGAGTTCACGTCGTTTATTTATTTCCTCCATGACGGCCATTTGTCTGAGCCCTTGGCATCGAGCACAAGCATCGACAAGCGATGCTCAGCAAGTTATTTCAAAAATCATTGGAAATCAGTCGGTCAAAACTGGAAGAATTTATTTTGAGCTTCCGCCTTTGGTTGAGAATGGCAATTTAGTTGCCGTGAAGTGTGCAGTTCAAAGCCCAATGACCGCCAATGATTACGTGAAAGTTATTCATATGATTGCCGAGGGCAATCCACTACCCAATGTCGTGAGTTGCTATTTCACACCACTATCAGGGAAGGCGGAGTTTAGTACGCGGATTCGTTTAGCAGATTCGCAGCGAGTGTGGGTCTTAGCTCAAATGAGTAATGGCGAGTTTTGGCGAACTTCTGCAGACACGGTAGTCACTTTATCTGCTTGTACGGAGATGATATGAGTCGCTCTTCACGTGCCGTTGTTACCTTTTCAAACCAAGTAAAGCGCGGCGAATTATTCTCAATCCGCGCTATTGTTCAACACGATATGGAGTCTGGCTTTCGTCATACAGAACAGGGGGTAAGAGTGCCGCGCGATATTATTCGTGAGTTTGTTTGCACTTACAATGGCCGACCGGTATTTCGAGCTGATCTTCATCCAGGAATTGGATCAAACCCGGTTTTTATCTTTGATGCTAAAGCCGATCAGTCCGGGGTAATTGAATGTAGATGGTCGGGGGATAACGATTATTTAACCGTACTTCAACAGCCAATTACCGTCCTATGATTCAAGCGTTTGGTTCGCTTGCCATCAGTTTTTTTCTTTTCACCCATGCTGCAGTAGCAGATTCTCGCCAATCGGCATATCAGCTCTTATCGCCAACCAATCAAGCGATGCAAAATGATATGAATCTAAACCCAGCACTTTTTGCGATCATGGATGGCGAGGCGCTTTGGCAAGAAAAATCACAGGCTAATGGCAAATCGTGCGCCTCATGTCATGGGGATGTCAAACATTCGATGCTGGGCGTTTTTGCAACCTTCCCAAAAATCATTCATCAGAAATTACAGAATGTAGAGGGTCAGATCAATGCCTGCCGTACTCGCCATCAACATTTAACTGTATTTGCATATGAGAGTAAGCCTATGCTGGCTCTTAGTACGCTGATTGCTTTTCAATCCCGCGGCTTACCTATACAAGCCGCTTCGATTGGTAGTGTTAAAAATGATTATGAGTCTGGTAAAAATCTATATTTTCAACGCATTGGCCAGCTTAATTTGTCTTGTGCACAGTGTCATGATGATCGGGCTGGTTTAAAACTTGGAGGGAGTGTTATTCCGCAGGCGCATCCTACCGGCTACCCCATTTATCGGATTGAGTGGCAGGGAATGGGATCGTTGCAACGCCGTTTGCGAAACTGCCTATCGGGAGTCCGAGCTGAGCCCTATGCTTATGGATCTAAAGAGTTAGTACAAATTGAGCTCTATTTAATGCATCGTGCGAATGGCATGATCATAGAAAGCCCAGGAATTCGTCCTTAGGAATCATTCTTTCCGTATTTAACAGCAATTACCTCTGCTATGATGGAAACCGCAATTTCAGGAGGCGTTAACGCTCCGATGGCTAGACCAACGGGCCCGTGTAGTTGGTTTAATTGTTCTAAAGAAACATTAAATTCGCGGAGTCGATCCTTGCGTTTCTGCGTATTGGTATGGCTTCCCAATGCCCCAATATAAAACGCCTGAGATTGCAGGGCATCAATTAAGGCTAAATCATCAATCTTAGGATCATGAGTAAGTGCCACAATCGCAGTGTGCGAATCAATACCTAATTCTTGCATGACATCATCTGGCATTCCTTGAATAAATTGAATTTCATCTGACTTTATTCCTTCAGAGTACTCTTCCCGAGGATCAATGACCGTGACATCAAAGTCCGATGTTAAGGCAAAGTGGGCTAAACAAAGCGAGAGTTGGCCGGCACCAATAATTAACATGCGCCAGCGTGGGCCATAGATAGTCTGCATCATCTCGCTCGAGAATAGAAACTGATCAGAATGACTCCCCACAGTTAAACTCGATTCACCAGTGGATAAATTAACCCGACGTAACACAATGGAGCGTTTTCTTATCCTGCCCATGATCTCTTCAAGAATGAAAACTTCGGGACGTGGTTCAACCAAGAGCTGTAACGTTCCTCCACAAGGCAGCCCAAAACGAACAGCCTCATCTCTACTAATACCGTATTTGACTAATTCAGGTGTTGTCCGAGTCAAAATCTCACTTTGCACACGCCGAATTAGATCGTCTTCCACACAGCCTCCGGAGACAGAACCAACGACCTGCCCATCTTCTCGAATCGCGAGCCATGAACCGACTGGGCGGGGAGAGGATCCCCAGGTTTGAACAACTGTAGCCAACGCTACGCGCTTTCCATCGTGCAGCCAACCAATTGCAGCTTGTAAGACTTGATAATCAGTGCTATTCATGAATTGGAGTTTAATGGTAGTGTTAAATAAAGTTCTAAATTCATCATAAGTTTAATTTGCCAAATGCCCAAAATTGCCATTCTTCTTCTTGCCGCTGGCCAAGGGGCTCGATTGGGTGGTTACCCCAAAGGACTCTTAATCAAGGACGGGATTCCTTTAATTAGCCGATTTTGGACAGAGGCTACGCAATTAGAACTTTGTGAAGCAATTACTGTATTAGGTTTTTATGCAGATCGGTTAAAACCATTGGCTGAGCAATATTCCAAAATAGTTATCAATCATCACCCGGAATTAGGCCAATCGTCGTCTGTACGAATTGGACTTGAGGCCTTGCAATCAGACTACGAATACCTGTTGATTGGTCTGGTTGATCAACCCCAAATTACTGTAAGTGAGTTACAAACGTTAATGATTTATACCAAGAGACTTCGGGGGAAAATTAAAGCAATTATTCCTTGTTATCAGGGGCGACGCGGTAATCCATTATTACTCACACGCAGTGCGGTCAAGGCGGTTTTGGCAACCCCACACCAAGGATGCCGAGAGTGGCTCGATCACAATCCTGATCATGTTTTATTCATCGACATGCCCCACGAATCATATATTCGAGATGTCGATACGATGACTGATCTTGAGTATGAGAATCTTTCGATGAGTCATTCATAATTCAATGAAAAAATCACATTTCGCAGACGATGCAGCGCAATTCTGGGATAAGCGTTTTTCTCAGCCTGAGTATGTGTTTGGTAAAGAGCCAAATGCATTCTTAAAGAATCAAGTACCAAAGTATATGAAGTCCGGTGACAGTGCCCTATGTGTCGCTGATGGTGAAGGGCGCAATAGTGTTTGGTTAGCAAAGCAGGGTATGGCTGTCGAGGCTTTTGACATATCGCCAGTAGCGATAGAAAAAGCAAAGCAGTTAGCAAAAGACAAACAGGTATCAGTTGCACTCAGTGTTGCTAGCACCCATGATTGGCTATGGAAACCCAATCACTACGATTTGGTTGCAGCTATTTTTATTCAGTTTGCTACCCCGAATATGCGAGTCGACCTTTTTGCCCAAATACGCGATTCCTTAAAATCTGGCGGATATCTAATCCTTCAAGGCTATACGCCAAAGCAATTGGATTACAAGACGGGTGGCCCACCCAGTATTGATCATCTCTACACCACTGAGTTAATTCAGGACCTCTTAAAAGGTATGCAAATCTGCGATTGGCAAGAGTATGAAGCAGAAATCCATGAGGGTGATGGGCATCATGGCATGTCTGCTTTAATGGGTGTAGTTGCTCGCAAGCTCTAGTTTCTAAGTTCAGATTCGGAGAATCTAGGCAGATAATTGATGCAACTTAGAAGTTATCCTTAATTTCAAAAACTTCGGTACCAACTGAAAAACAGTCAGGATAGACATCAGGCTTTTCAGAGCGAATTAAAACCGCACTGACCTTTGAGTTTAAAAGTAATGCCCGGGCTAAATCATCGCAGAGAGTTTCCTGCAAATGGATATGACCAGCGGAAACCCGCTTACGAATAGTTTCTCGAATAAAGTCATAATCAACTACTTCCTCGAGTAAATCATGCTTTGGTGTATTGATTTCTAGGGGAATATAAAGATCAATATTCAGGATAACGCGTTGTTCAGCAGTTTTTTCATAATCATGGACGCCAATATTGATGTTTATCTCATAGTCATGCAAGAACAAACGTCGACAATGAATAAGACTCGGATGATAGAGTTGGGCTGACATAAATTTAAATTACAGAATAAACAGCAAAAGCCATAAGATGACTGCTGCTGTTTGTTGGGTGATTAATTAAGAGATACGTTGATAGTATAGATTTTGAGGGTGGTTGGCCTCAGCAAAAAACATCCACCGCTCGCTCATTAGGCCACAGTAATGAATTAAAAGTACGGCCGGAATCAGGCCATAGGAAGATGATTGTGCGGCATAAATTAAAAGAAGAATTGGAATCAGATAGGCGCCGAAAAAAATAATCTTTCGTAAATTACTCAATACAGTTTCCGTTTGATTGTGAAAGAATTCACGGGTATTAAAACTGCCACCCATTAGCCCCATAGACGTTTGCCGAATTGATACTTGACGAATGCCAATGGCTGAGTTGAGAGTTGATTTTGGCCTTAAATTCTTATTGCGTTTCCAAATCGTTAATTTAATCGTTAAGCAAACAAATAGTAGCAAGATGCCTAAATGACAAATTAATTGAAAGCTTGGTTGCAAGATCGTATCAGGCCAAAATAACAGTAAGGATCCAAGAAGCAACCATCCGGAGGTTAATCCCAGCGCAATGAAATTAACCATGGTGAGTGGATGTGCCCACTCTTGGATGAATCGAATGCATTGATAAATTTGGGCTGTGCATACCCATAAAGCAATCGACAAGAGAATCAGAATAGGCCAAATGAGATTATTTGACTGGTTTGTGATTGAAAAAAACCATGCTAATGCAGCAGCAGCCATAAATAGAGGAAGAACAATTACTTCGCGGGAAAGCCACGACGTTCTCCACATATGAGCGGCACGCCACGCTCTTTCAGGGTGGCCGAGATGAAAAAAAGATGCAATTAAACTCAATCCCAATAAAACAATGCCGAAAGGCAGGGCTAAGAAACCTAAAAAATCATTTGGTAATGCATTGCCAATTAATTTTAGTGTTGCAATAAAAAATATTAGGCCCTGAGCCATTCCCGCTAACGTAGTAAAAAAAACTAAGGAAAAATTGGGTTGCATTAATTCTCTTCCTTCACAGCAGCTATGGTTTCAGTAATGGAGCGGGGTAGATAGTGGTTGGCGGGGATCGTTTCCCATTCAGGCATGAGGGCATAGCCACCACGGTTAGCGATTGTTTTACTGGCCTCTGACTCTGGGTCATGTACATCGCCAAAGATTCGTGCGCTGGTTGGGCAGGCCATAACGCAGGCGGGCTTGCGTTCTGCCTCGGGTAAGGTTTCGCTGTAAATACGATCAACACATAAGGTGCATTTGGTCATAACCTGACGTTCTTCATCCAACTCGCGGGCGCCATAAGGACATGCCCAGGAACAATATTTACACCCAATGCACTTGTCGTAGTCGACTAAGACGATCCCGTCTTCAGCGCGTTTGTAACTGGCACCGGTAGGGCATACCGGCACACAAGGAGGCTCCTCACAATGCAAACATGACTTGGGAAAGTGGATGGTTTGGGTATTTGGAAAAGAACCCGTTTCATAGGTCTGAACACGATTGAAGAAGGTTCCAGTCGGATTTTCGCCATACGCATGTAAATCAGTGAGTGGTCCGGCAGACCCTTGTGTATTCCATTCTTTACATGATGTGACGCAGGCATGGCAGCCTACGCAAACATTCAAATCAATAACAAGGGCAAGTTGTTTATTTTTCATCTTACGATTCCTGTTTAAGAGCAATCATGCCTGGAACGGTATAGGCTTTAAACTGAGGCCAAGTTTCGGAGGATGTTGTTTGATCATCAGCTGAAAGTATTTTGACCCGAACATCGTACCAACCCGCTTGACCAGTGATAGGATCTGAATTACTTACCCTAAATTCCCCGAATGGTAATTCTTCACTGATTAAGTGATTCAACAAAAACCCTTTTTTGGATTCATTTGCATTTGGGTCAAGACTCCAGGCAGACTCTGCTTTGCCGATTGCATTCCATGTCCATACAGTGCCCGGATCAACGGCTTCAGAGTGCCGCGCCATGCATTTAACCTTACCCCACTGTGACTCAACCCACATCCAGGCACCATCCTCAATCTGATGTTCCTGAGCTGTTTTGGTGTTGATAAACAGATAATTGTGACTATGAATTTGTCGTAACCACGCATTTTGTGAGTCCCATGAGTGATACATAGCCATAGGTCTTTGCGTAATTGCATTGAGAGGGAATTCGTTGAGATTAGTTACCTCCTCTTCCAACGGCGCATACCAGAATGGTAGAGGATCAAAGTAGCGCAAGATGCGCTCTTTTAGGTGAGCCGGAGGCGTTCTTCCGGGCCGCGAACCTTTGGCTGCCAATCTAAATTTTTGCAAAATATCAGAGTAGATATTTATCATTATTGGATCATTATCTTTTCTTAAAGCGTTTTCTTTTGCAAATTTAAGATAAGAATGATTCCAATTGCGCATATATTGATGTTCAATCGGCATTTGATAATGAAATACGCAATTATTCTTGGCGTATTCATCCCATTGATTTGGATTGGGTTCGCCGCGAAGACTTTTCTCACCATTTTTTCCTCTCCAGCCAGCAAGAAAACCAATACCATCTACGAGATCTGTCTGATAATTAACTATAAAATCGGTATACCCTGAAAATTTGCGTTGACCGTCTGCAGTGGTAAAGGCTGGAAATTTCAAACGAGAAGCAAGCTCTACAATCACTTCTTGAAATGGTTTGCAATTACCCGTTGGTGGTAAAACTGGAATTCGCACAGAGTCTACTGGCCCATCAAACTCGGAGATGGGTCGATCCAACATACTCATAACGTCATGACGTTCTAAATAGGTCGTGTCAGGCAATACGAGGTCTGCAAAGTTGACCATTTCAGATTGAAACGCATCGCATACCACCAGAAAAGGGATTTTGAATTCACCATCATCACCTTTGGTATTTAATAATGTTCGAACTTCAGTGGTGTTCATGGTCGAGTTCCACGACATGTTTGCCATGAATATCATGAGAGTATCAATTGAATAGGGATCCCCCTTCACCGCGTTGGTAATGACGTTATGCATAAGACCATGGATTGCGAGAGGATGTTCCCAAGAGAAAGCCTTATCAATACGTAATGGCGCGCCATCTTCATTTAGAGACAAATCCTCTGGTTGCGTGGGCCATCCCAATGGAGGTTTTCCAAGTGGCGTGTTGGGCTTAATGTCAGAGTTACATGAGGGCGGCTTAACATTTGGTTGACGAGGAAATGGTGCCTTATGTCTAAATCCACCGGGTCGATCAATGGTTCCCAGTAGCGACATAAGGACTGCCAAACCCCGCACAGTTTGGAAGCCGTTAGAGTGTGCAGAAAGTCCACGCATGGCATGGAATGCAACAGGGCGACCAACTACAGAATCGTGTGTTTTGCCCCAAGTATCGGTCCATGGAATGGGCAACGAAAATTCTTGCTGAAATGCGGCATGACCGATTTCATCCGCTAACTTACAAATCCGCTTTGCTGAAATTCCGGTAATGGCAGAGGCCCACTCTGGTGTGCAATCTTTAACTTGGCGTCGTAAAAGCTCAAAAGCAGGCGCCACTCGCTTTCCTGCATGGGGTCCTAAGCCCATCGTAAATTCACCGGTTAAAGCAGGGCGAACATTCTCTTGATAGCAGGGTTGCGCGCTATTTGTTTGTAGGTCCCAAACGTATTTATTGTGTGGAAGGTTAGGATTAAGTGGATCAAAATTTGGATCAAATAAAAACAAGCCTTCCTCAGGACCGGGGTCCAAACATACGAGTTGACCTGAGTTTGTGTAGCGCTCAAGAAATGGCGCATCATATTGCTGATTTGCAATTAATTGATGCATGAGCGCCATAAACAGAGCGCCATCAGTACCTGGTTTAATTGGAATCCATTCGTCTGCAATCGCGGAGTATCCGGTGCGTACTGGATTGATCGAGATAAAGCGGCCACCAGCACGTTTAAATTTAGATAATGCGATTTTCATGGGATTGCTATGATGGTCTTCAGCTGTCCCAATCATGATGAAAAGTTTTGCGTGGTCTAAATCAGGGCCGCCGAACTCCCAAAAACTCCCACCAATTGTGTAGATCATCCCGGCCGCCATATTGACCGAACAGAAACCACCATGCGCTGCATAATTGGGAGTGCCAAATTGCCGAGCGAACAAACCGGTTAGGGCTTGCATTTGATCGCGCCCAGTAAACAAAGCAAATTTTTTCGGATCAGTGGCCCGAATTTTTGCGAGCCGTTCAGTCAAAATGCCAAACGCCGTTTCCCAGTCAATCACTTCAAATTCTCCGGCGCCTCGGTCGCTCCCTTTCTTTCTCAATAGAGGTTGAGTAATTCGTGCCGGCGATTTTTGTTTCATAATGCCCGACGAACCTTTTGCGCAAATTACGCCCTGATTGAGAGGGTGCTCAGGGTTGCCATCGATATACACCAGTTCCCCATCTCGCAAATGCGCTCTGATACCACAACGACAAGCGCACATATAGCAGGTTGTCTTTTTTACCTCATCAATCGGTGAAATCTTATGAATTGGATCATGAACGGGTTTGCTAGAGAATGGATTAAACATATTTATTTAGTAATTGATAAATTGATGTATGCATAGAATACACATTTTTTTAAAATTGAATTGCTTGAATTACTTTGCCGCAGGAAATGATCGAATGTAATCGTTAGATAAGTAAAAACCCTAATAGTCGGTTAAGACGTATTTAATTTTGTGTAGTTTGCTTTCGCTCCATCCAAAAAGTTTTCGATGGCGTGCGTAAGATATTCCTTGAAATTAACTTTAGCCTCGTAATTAAAGATGTATTTACGCATGGCGTATGCAAAAAAGCTGCCATGCAACATCCAGACGAACTCGCGCTCATCATCCGAAATTGCCCCCCAATTATTTTTGGGCACGTAAAGATTGCGTAGCGAGAGGCATACTGGGTCAATCAATCGTTGACGAATCATTTTGAGGTATTTTTGATTTAAACCGGTCCCGGCAAGCCCGGAGTAAAGGTAAACCCGAATCCAGCGCCGAGAGAAGCTATCTTCAAAGTACTCTTGGTAGAACTCAATCAAACGCTCATGCAGAGGAATTCCTTGATTGTTGAGGAGTCGATCCCAGCCAGGCCGCCATGAATCCAAGAATACGATTTCAAAAACCTCCTCCATGAGAACCTCTTTCGAGGGAAAGTAGCGATACAGAAGGGGTTGGGTAATGCCAAGTCGCTCGGAAAGCTCACGTGTTTTGCCCGTAAAGCCTACCTCGGCAAAGTACTCAATGGCACCTTGCAAAATCAGGGAGCGCCGTGCGCTTGGGGAAAGCCGGGTCTGTAATTTCTCGCCCCGACTCGCCTTGGGCTGACTATTTCGGCTCGTTGGTTGTTTTTCGGTAGTTTTAGGCACTTAAATGCTCTCTATACCCCCCATTGTACCTACTTGGGCCCACCACCTTTTTTAGTGGTTATCACCTAATAAATTCCTGATAAATAATTGTGTTTTTCTCAAAATTATGGTGTATAGTGTCTATTAATCAAAAGATTAATTAAGATATTTTAGAGGCTATTATTCATAATAAAATTTGTAGTACTTTTAATAAAACATTGTTGAGACATAAAAACTGAGGATCGAATGTTAAGTGATATTGAAATCGCTCAAAAAGCAAGCATGAAAAAAATTGTCGAGATTGCAAAAAATCGACTTGGTATTCCGGAGGAAGAGTTAATTCCCTATGGTCACTTCAAGGCTAAAGTATCCCTGTCTTACCTCGATAGTATTAAGAGTCGCAAACACGGAAAATTAATTCTGGTCACAGCCATTAGCCCAACGCCTGCGGGTGAGGGTAAGACAACCACCACCGTGGGTTTGGGTGATGGACTAAATCATATTGGCAAGAAGGCCATGATTTGCTTGAGAGAGCCCTCACTTGGACCGGTATTTGGTGTCAAGGGTGGGGCCGCTGGCGGTGGCTTTGCTCAGATTGTGCCGATGGAAGATATTAATCTGCACTTCACAGGGGATTTCACGGCGATTGCTTTGGCTAACAATTTGCTGGCAGCTTTGATTGATAACCATATTTATCATGGTAATCAGCTAGGTATTGACGTGCGACGGATTCAGTGGAAGCGCGTGGTTGATATGAATGATCGAGCTTTACGCCAAATTAATGTTGGTTTGGGTGGACCTGGTAATGGCTTCCCGCGTGAAGATGGATTTGATATTGTGGTGGCATCCGAGATCATGGCAATTTTCTGCCTAGCCAGTTCAGTTGAAGATCTAAAAAAACGGCTTGGAGAAATCGTGGTTGGCTATACCCGTGATCTTAAGCCTGTCCTCGCCAAGCAGTTAAATGCCCAAGGCGCAATGACAGTTCTTTTGAAGGATGCTTTAGCTCCCAATTTAGTGCAAACCTTGGAAAATAACCCTGCCTTTGTACATGGTGGTCCATTCGCCAATATTGCCCATGGCTGTAATTCAGTAATCGCTACTCAAGCAGCACTCAAGTTGGCTGATTATGTGGTTACCGAGGCAGGCTTTGGTGCTGATTTAGGGGCAGAAAAATTTATTGACATTAAGTGCCGTAAATCAGGATTGCGACCTTCAGCTGCAGTAATTGTGGTGACAGTACGCGCAATGAAATACCACGGTGGCGCTGACTTAACATCACTGACAACCGAAAACCTCGATGCACTTGATAAAGGACTAGTTAATTTAGAGCGTCACGTTGAGAACATCACAAAAGTTTATAACTTGCCATGTGTTGTTTCTATCAATAAATTCTTAAGCGACACGCCCGCCGAAATTGAAATGATCCGTACCCGGATGGAGAAATTAGGCGTGAAAATTGTGCTTGCCTCCCACTGGGCAGATGGTGGAAAGGGCGCATCTGAGCTTGCCAAAATCGTTGTTGATTTGTGTGAGAGCCAGGATAAAAAAATGCAGTTTGTTTATGAGGACGCCGATACACTTTGGGACAAAATCAATAAGATTGCCAAAAAGGTCTATCGCGCCAGTGAAGTTACAGCGGACTCAAAAATTCGGGCACAAATTCAAACATTGCAGGAACAAGGTTATGGCAATTACCCCGTATGCGTAGCCAAAACACAGAGTTCATTCTCAACCGACCCGAAACTTCGCGGTGCACCAGAAAATCATGTGATTACGATTCGTGAAGTTCGCCTTGCAGCAGGAGCTCAATTTATCGTCATGATTTGTGGTGACATCATGACAATGCCTGGACTTCCAAAAGTTCCATCGGCCGATAAGATTGATTTTGTTGATGGTAAAGTCGTAGGTTTATTTTAATTTTATTGATTGCAAAGGAGAGGCAAATGGCTAAGACCGCTAAAGAATGGATTAAAACCCCCCCATTTCCAACAAGTCATTTTGTGGATAGTCGCATTTACACTGATGAGACATTGTTTAAAGAAGAGCAAGAAAAGATTTTCAACAAAAGTTGGATTATTGCTTGCCATGAGAGCGAGTTGCCTGGCGCCTATGACTACCGGACCTTTTCTCATCCCGGCGGAGCGCCATTAATTATTGTGAAAGGCGAAGATTTAAAGATTCGCACCTTCTATAACATCTGCCCTCATCGTGGCAACACCCTTTTATATGATCCTGTTGGTAACGCCAAGCGCATTACTTGCATTTTTCATGCCTGGATGTTTGATACCAAGGGTAATTGCGTCGAAATTTCTCGGAGTAAGCAGGGCTATCAAGATCGTTACACCTGCGAGAACGCATCGCTTAGAGAGGTACGCACAGAGATCGGCTATGGCGGCTTCGTTTGGGTCAATGTCGATGACAATGCGTGCACGCTGAAGGAATATATTGGCGATTCGATGAGCATGCTTGAAGAGCAACTCTCAATGCCTTTGGAAGTTTTTCACTATCACAAGGCGATCGTCGATACCAATTACAAACTTTGGCACGATACCAATAGTGAGTTCTATCACGATTACATGCATTACTTCAACCGCGCTACTGGAATGATGCAACCTGGTTACTTTGATCGCAAATACACGGGCTACCCCAATGGTCATGCCTCGGTTGGCTCGATGGAGATTAAATATGACGCCTATCAGGGAAGTAAGGCTCGCTCGGTGGGTTGGCCTGGCCTGGCTCCTGGCGGTTGGGTGTTGATTGATATTTTTCCTGGTATGACCTTTAACCTGCGAACCTCTGTGTTGCGTATGGATACTGCCATTCCTCTCGGACCCAATAAGTTAATTATTGAGTTCCGTGGTCTTGGACTTAAGAGCGATACCCCAGAGCAACGGGCGGAGCGCATTCGTGACCATAATTTCATTTGGGGCCCCTTTGGCCGCAATTTGCACGAAGACCTTCTTGGTGTTTATGGACAAGGCAAGGCAATGCGCGAAGGGACTGATAGTAAGTGGGTAATCCATGGTCGTGAAGAAAACTCCACGATTCATGATGAAGTTGGAATGCGCCACTTCTATGCTGAGTGGAGCAAGAAAATGAATCGCCCAGCTTTTAATCCATTGGGAGATAACAAGCTAACTCAGGCTGCTTAAGAAAAAATAACAATGAGGGTTGAATAATAATGAGAGAACAGGTTGCAGAACTGATCTACAAAAGCTTTTTGACATTGGATGACCTCGATTTTGCTGGCTATATCAACTTATGCCATGCTGATTTTAATTACAAGATCGGGGCTTACAGCCCAGAAATTAGAAAGCAAATGACTTGGCTTGAGGAATCTCGCGATTCCATGAAATTACTGTTTGAGAGTCTGCCTAAGCACAACAGTGATCACTCGCGTTTATCTCGGTTGGGTAATGTGTACCTGATGAATAAAGAGTCGAATGGAGATTGGTCGGCATTGACCTTCTTGCAAGTATTTCGTACCAGTTTAGACGGCGGCGCATCGGAGTTATTTGCCATTGGAAAGATTAAGGACACCATACGAGAGGCTGATGGCGGCCTTAAATTATTGAATCGAGATATTCAACTTGAGACCAGAATGTTTGGTTTTGGGCATCACATACCCTTCTAAACATTTTCTGCCAGATCAGATTGGTTAAACAATGAAGATAGAGATATCTGGCACTGGTGCAAACCTGGAGTTTGAATGCCCTCTAGAAGAACGAGTTCTCTATGCTGGGCTGAGCAACAATCCTCAACTACCATATGAATGCGCTACTGGTACATGCGGCTCTTGTAAAGCGAAATGCGTAAGCGGAAGTTATGAATGGGCATGGCCTGAAGCCCCAGCTCGAAAGAATTTGAAAAGTGACGATGAGTTGTTGCTGTGTCAATGCATTGCAAAATCAAATTTAAAACTCGAAGTTCGTTCGAAACTCGTTAAAAGTCATTTGCCATTCCCTTCAGCGGATTGGATAAATGGGCAAATAATTAACGCAGAAAATCTAGCGCCCGGTGTTATGTCATTGCGTATTCGTCTTGCTCAGAGCATTCATTTTTTGCCAGGGCAATTTATGGTGGTTGAGTTTCCGCAAATTAGCGGTGGACGTGCGTGGTCTATGACAAACTTTGTTGAGGGCAATACCAACGAGGTTGATTTTGTAATCAAAATGAAACCGGGTGGTCTTCTGTCGAAGCACTTATTTGATACAAACGTATTTGCAAGTCTCTGTGGGAAATCAGTACGCGCATTTGGACCGGTCGGCAAAGCAGTTTTTGATCAGGGAAATGCGCGTGATCTTGTTTGTATTGCTGGTGGAACTGGTGTGGCTGGAATGATGTCGATATTGCAAGCATTTCTAAAAAACCACTCCAAAACTGGGCGGAAAGCATCATTGTATTTTGGGGTGAGGACTCCAGCTGACGCTTTTTTTATGAACGAATTAACGCAAATTGTGCGTGACTCCAAGCGAGCAGTACGTGTAGTCGTGGCATTCTCTGATTCGCCGGCTTCAAAAGACTATATCGCTAAATACGAATATATTGATTTTGACGAGGGGTTTGTGCACGAGGTTACAATGCGCCAAATGGAAGCATGGAAAACGCCCCAAACAAGGGCATATCTCGCCGGCCCACCACCACTGGTAGACGGAGCACTCAGGGCCTTGCTATTGCAAGCCAAATTGGCAGCCGGCGAAATTTTGTATGACAAATTTGGTTAAATAGAGGCTTTTTGGGTGATATTTCGATGACGGCAAGATTTATTTGTAAAAAATCAGAGATTCCGGAGAATGGTTTTAAGGTTTTTGAGATTGACGGTGAGAAGGTCTTGATCGCTCAATCGGGGGGGGAGTATTACGGTTACGACGGAATATGTCCTCACCAAGAGGTTTGCTTATCAGATGGTCTCTACGATGGAAAGGTCTTTACCTGTCACCAGCATTTATGGCAGTGGGACATTGCCACGGGTGAACCTCAGGGTCTGGCTGAAGCCCCTCTTGTCAGTAAGCCTATTGAGGCGAATACCGACGAACTGCATTTAAAAAAATAAGCTTAGGGATAGTCCTAAGTTAAAAATATAGACAGTTCCAAAATCTCCCTATATAAAGTATTTATAGGTAATTAATTTAATACCTACAGAGTTTGATTATGGTATCAAAAATCTAAAAAGGAGATAACATGTTCGTCAATCAATTGAGGAGAGCTATAACACTAGCTGCCGCTAGTGCGGTGTTATTTGGCTTTGGTTCAACAAATGCAAGTGCTCAAGCTGTCGACTATGGAAAAGTTGGTGGCCCAGTTAAATTGGTGATTGGTTACCAGCCATACTACACAGAATCATGGTCTGGTTTGGTGATGCGTGGAAAAAAATTCTACGAAAAATACCTACCAGCGGGTTCTACGGTTGAGTTTCAAATTGGCTTACAGGGCAGCATCATTGTGAACAATATGCTCGCCGCAAAACAGCATATTGGATACATGGGTGATATGCCCGCTATCGTTTCCACCACCAAACCCGAGGTTGCCGATATTCGTCTTGTAGCCGTTCTCGGTCTTGGTAATGATCAATGTAATGTCATTCTAACTTCAGTCGATGCACCAGCATTTAAGAGTCCAATTGAAGCAATCAAGTGGATGAATGGTAAAACCATTGCTGCTCCTAAAGGCGCTTGTACCGATCGTTTTGTGCAAGAGACATTACTTAAGCAAAACGTAAAACCTGAGGCTTATTTGAACCAGAATATTGAGGTTATTACCAGTAACTTCCGTGCGAAGAAGATCGATGCAGCAGCAATCTGGGAGCCCACTGCTTCACGCCTAGTCGAAGAGGGTTTAGCGAGGCGTGTTGCTTCGGGATACTCTGTCGGCATCAGCGATGGTGGATTTATGGCCATGCGTGCTGATTTAATCAAGGCTCGTCCAGATATTGCTCAAGCTTGGCTAAATGCTGAATTGGATGCCCAATTGTTCATGGCTGATCCTAAGAATGCCAGAGAAATCATTAATATGGCGATGGATCAAACCACTGGATTTACAAGAACGACCATGGCCCGTGCTTTATACGGCGGATATACTGATCAGGTGGGTAGCAAGGTGCGGTTTAGTTTACCCTTTACCTTTACTCCAGAAGCGAGAGACTTGATCACCAACGCAACATCTTTCTTGCGTGAAATTAAAACAATTAACGTTTCGACTTTAAGACCAGATGCAATCGTTTCAGAATTTGCAGACAAGGCCCTGCAGGCTAAGAATTTAAAAGCCCCAATTGGCGCCGTGCCTGTCTTAAATCCTTTGCCTAATTAATTTGATATTAATTTCCTAATTCCCCAACTTTGTTGGGGAATTTTTTTTAGAACTAATTTATCAAATCTTTATTAGCAAATAATCAGTCAGAATTACGAAGGGATACTTCTTTTCATGGGAACTTCAAGTAACACAACTTTTGCAATAAAAGAGAACAAACTGTTAAGTATTTTGTTAGCGCCCAGACTTTATCTGATGCTAATTGGTTTTGTACTGTTCCTAGCGTTTTGGCATTTTGCAGTTGACGTTTGGAAGTTACCCCGTTTTTCTCAAATGCCTGGATTGATTCCAGTATTAAAGGAGTGGACCAATCCAGATCCCATATATGGCTTATCTCTTTACACGGCTGAATACTACACGCACATTGTAGCAAGTTGTATTCGAGTATTTCTTGCCTTTACATTAGCAACAGTTTTAGGCGTGCCACTTGGTTTATTTATGGGCTGGTCAATTAAAGTGCGGGAGTATGTATTCCCCGTATTTGAGATGTTGCGTCCCATACCAATTTTGGCATGGGTGCCATTAGCAATCATTATGTTTACCGGCTTAGAAACCCCGGTTATATTTTTAGCATTCTTGGCATCCTTTTTTGTAACCACTCTGAACACAATGCTTGGGGTCGACTCAATTGACGAGTCGTACTTTAGAGCTGCCCAGTGCCTAGGTGCGAATGATCGTCAGGTGTTTACTAATATTGTTATACCTGGCGCTATGCCCTTTATCTTTACTGGGCTACAAATTTCAGTTGGCGTTTGCTGGTTCTCATTAGTTGCGGCCGAAATGGTTTCAGGTCAGTATGGACTTGGTTATGTGATTAATAACTCCTACACGAACGTTCGTTATCCAACTATCATCATTGGAATGGTCACGCTTGGCTTTGTCGGGTACTCAACTAGTGCCATGGTTCGCATGGTTGGTAATCGTCTAATGCAGTGGCGGATGCGTGAAATCGCAATGTCTAATAACTAATAGAGACTAATAAAACATATGAAGACACGTGGACAAATAAGCATCAAAGATGTGGTCAAAATCTATGACCCCGATGGTGCGGCAGTAATGGCAGTTGATCATTGCTCCTTAGAAATAGCTGCTGGTGAAATTTGCATGATTGTGGGACCATCCGGCTGTGGAAAGACTACCTTACTAAATGCTATTGCTGGATTTCATAGTATTAATGGCGGTAGCATTTACATGGATGGTGAAATGTTGTGCGGTCCTGGAAAGCCAAAGGCAAGCCCTGGGTCGGATCGAATCG
>VGIH01000005.1 GCA_016867965.1 Betaproteobacteria bacterium
TCGAACCTTTTGCATTCAATTGAGAACGAAGAAAATGCTCAGTCATTTTTTTCTAGCCAAGCATCGTACTTATTGGATGCTGGCATTACCGATCTAGTATTTCAGCAATCCGATCCACGCGACCCTCAGCAGATGATCGCCATATCCAATGTGATACAGAAATTAATCTCGGAGGCGGAAATGGGGGAACTCTTCAAAGTACTGGCTTTTGGTAAACACTTAGAGGGTCTTGATTTGGACCTCTATGCACTCCCCGGCTTTGGCGGTCGTAACCGGGTTTATTGAGATAGCACTTCTTGAATAATTAGGACGCGCACTCTCTCAAGCTCTGCATGAATTACTTTACCTAAGTCATTAGCGTTAGAACGTTGGCTTACAGACTCAGCAATTTGTCCAGCATCAATACCAATCAATTTGCTAACCAGCTTTTGCCAAACTGCTATATCAATGCCTAGCGCCTCAAAAAGAGTGAGGAGTTCAGAGATACGGTGAGGCTTTCTCCATAAGTCAGCCCGATTAAAAAATGCCAGGATATTGATTGGAATTAATTTGGAATAGACTGACTCAAAATCCGCAGCAATCTGGCAATATTCAGCAATCTCATTGGGCCACTTGGACCCGCGAGCCCACTCCTGGATTTCGGCTGGAGAAATGATTCTTAATAAACAAGCTAAACGCTGATTTAACTCGGGGCACGCCGCGACAACCAAATGCATTGCATGCCGAATGCTCTTTTGAACATTTTCCTGATGCCACTGTTTCTCAAAACTGGCTGGTAAAATATCTGCTAGAGCATTGCACTGATTAAGTGTTTCGATAAAGCGGAGTGGCTCTTTTTCTTCCATGGCGCGCGCTAGCTCTTGCCAGATGCGCTCCTTTGATAAGGTTTCTAATTCAAGCGCATCAACCATTCGTCTCATATAAACGAGCGTCTCGGGCGCAATATGAAAATCTGGAAAACGTGCTGCAAATCGGGCGACGCGTAATACCCTTAAAGGGTCCTCTAAAAAGGCATTTGAGACGTGCCGCAATACGCCCGCCCTCAGATCAGCCTGACCGCCATAGGGATCAACGCTCTCCCCGACTGGCTCGCCACACTCATTTACCGCTTGGGCCATCGCATTGATGGTCAAGTCGCGTCTTTGCAGATCCTCCTCCAAAGTCACGCTTGGGTCTGCATGAAAAGTAAAGCCTTGGTGGCCTGGTGCTGTTTTGCGTTCCGTCCTAGCTAAAGCATATTCCGCATTCGTGATGGGATGCAAAAATACCGGGAAATGGCTACCCACTGGCCGAAACCCTTTTTGCACCATTTCATCGGCTGTACTACCAACCACCACATAATCAATATCATGAATCGTTCTTCCAAGCAAACGATCCCGCACTGCACCGCCAACCTGATAAATCTTCAAGTCAGTAAACTCTCAATACGCTGTTTGGTAATCCTAAACTCATCAACCAAAGCGTCTTTTCCACCCGCAGGCAATACATTTGGAATGCCCATGGAGGCGATATTGTCACGCGACATTAGGGTGGGGCCTGGGCCAAACTCAAATGCCAATGCCTGTAGGTATCCAACCCAATTCGGCAATGAAATAATGAGGCGATCCCTTCCCGCTTTGCGAGCAGCAAATTCAACCAACTGCTTCATCGTCAATACCTCAGGACCAACCAAATCATAGGTCTGATGAATGGTACTGGGGTGAGTTAGTGCTATTACAAACGCACTAGCAACATCTTTTACGCTCACTGGCTGAAATTGAGCATGCGAATACGCCAATGGAATCACCGGGAATAGCTTCGCTAGATTAACAAAGGTATTAATAAACTGATCGTGCTCTCCAAAAATGACCGATGGCCTAAAAATGGTCCAATCTAAATTACTAGCTCGCACCTGATTTTCACCGTCGCCCTTACTGCGTTGGTACATTGATGGGCCATTCGAGTCGGCACCCAAAGCACTCATATGCAGATAGCGTCTGAGTTGCTTGGCTTTCATGGCTTCAATGATCATCTTAGGCAAGTCCACATGGGCTCTTTTAAAACCAGGGCCGTATGGATTTGCTACTTGGTCTTGCAAGATGCCGACTAAGTTAATAACCGCTCCATGAGGTTTTACATCCTCACATAATCGCTCAATCACCCCGGGCTGATTCACATCTGCCTCAACGAGCGTCACACTGGGTAATAGTCGAAGGTCTCGCATGGCGCTGTAATGCCGAGATGGAATTAAGACCGAGTAGCCTTTACTTTGCAGCTTCTGGCTAATGGCCTTGCCAACAAAACCGCTGCCGCCAATTAATAAAATGTCATGTTTCATGGTAGTTCACTCAAAACTGCGGTTTTAGGCACAATCACCCCAAGTCGTTGTTTCATGGGAGTGGTTTGACCATCCATTAAAAGCGAATAGTAGCTCGCATTTGCAAGCACATTCTTTACGTAGGTGCGAGTCTCATTAAAGGGAATCGATTCCACAAAAATTGCGCCTTCAGTGGACTGATTTAATCTTTCTCGCCACGATTTTGGCCGAGATGGGCCGGCATTGTAGGCGGCGGATGCTAATACCCAAGAGTCATCGAGATCCTTTAAAACCATATTTAAGTAATGGCTTCCCAAGGTCAAATTCGTTTGCGTTTCTTTAAGGCGCTCATTGGTATACGAATTCATACCAATTTTCTTAGCAACATACTTGGCAGTGTTAGGCATCACCTGCATCAAACCCGAAGCGCCCACTGACGACGATGCATTGGTGATAAACCGAGATTCTTGACGGATCAAACCATAAGCCCAGGCTAAGTTCAAATCGATATTTTTAGCAATCGGACTAATTTGCTCTTTAAAGGGTGTTGGATAACGCAGACCAAAATCATGCTCGCCTTTCGTGCGATCAGCTGTATTGACCGTTCGATCATATAAATGGATTCGTTTCGCATATTCTGCGGCAGCAAGTAATTGGCGATCGCTCATGCCACGCAACTCCCAGTTCCACTCTCGATTTCCCTCAAAGCGAAGGTTCATTGCATAAAAACGCTCAGCACGAGAAAATCCGCCACGTTTACCCATCTCCTTAATTTCAGCATTACTAACTTTGGTTTTAGGCGGTATGACAATTGGCTTACCGAGCTCTTCGCGCGCCAACTGTCCATAAAAATTAAACTGATCTTCCAATAGCTGAAACTGTGTATTAGCTTTCTCGGAATCTCCCAATTCCTTAAGAGATCTTCCGTACCAATAGGTCCAGGCAGGATCACGCTGACGGACTATTGGATTCATGGACTCAATCGACTCGCGTACCAGCGACCAATCGTGAGCGCGCAATGCCGTGCGCACCTTCCACTCCTGCGTTTCTGCAGACAGTAACTGATTAAAACCTAATTGCTGTTGACGGCGATAGGCATCGATCGCATTTCGATCCAAGCGTTTTGCTAAAAACTGTCCAATCACACCCCAAGCCACTGCTTGATCTTCTTTATTGTAACGAGAGCTGGATTGTACAAAATCACGATAAGTTTTACTTGGATCAACTCTTGCGGCACGCACAATTCCACCAATTGGATCATCACCACCCATACGTCGCCCAGCAGTTTCAAAGTTCATTTCAGCGGCTGATCGGCCAAGTACCCTTGCTTGGGAAGTTGACAGACCATTTACTTGGACCAATGCAGGAACTAACTCTTGGCAAGCAGACCCAAATTGACGGGGATCAATCATAATTTTTAATGCTTCTTGTCCAATAACTTTTGGATCTTCATTTTTTGAGAGTCTTGATTGAAGTGAGTAGCACTTGACATTCGTATCGTCATCTAAAACAAACTTTGGGTATTCGCGATCAAATTCATTCCAATCCTTTCGTTTACCTAAAACCAGTAACCAATCGTTGCGCATTCGATCTGCAATAGCACTACCATCATAGGTACTTATAAAAGCTCGAACCTCGTCATCTACACTACTGTCAGCACGAGCTTCATTGCCTTTATCAAACATTTGAGGCTTAAGCTGAAAGTAGCGAACATAATCCAAATAAGGGTAATTACTTAATGATCCAGATAATTGTTGGGTTCGTTGAATATCATTTTTTCGTGCCGCATCACGAAGCTCAATGAATGTTTTGTCAGCATCAGATATCGGGGCCTCAATGCGCTGATTTTCGCCAATCTTTACGGGGCTTACATTTTTGGCAACAGCATGCCCATAGAAAAAACTTCCCAGAAAAGATAACAAAATTACAATATTCGTTTGCTTAACCATTATTTGGATAATTTACTCTTTATAAAATAAAGTTTATTTTCACTCGATAATTGCAATCATGCACAGTCCAATTAATCAACTACGACAAAATTTGCTACATAAGCGAAATGAATTTTCGAAAAATCCTTTTTTTTCGAAGGCTTATCTGGATCTTTTGCTCAATATTGAGATTTTTTTATCTAATCCCAATCACGCTTTTAAGTCGATTGGTTTTTACTGGCCTTATAAAAATGAGCCCGATCTTAGACAAACTTTACTTAAATGGCAAAAATCAAAAGAAAATAGAATACTTTTATTATCCTCTGTAAGGGCTGATAACCATTTGGATTTTTATTCTTGGTGCGAGACTACGCCCATGATTAAAAATCAATTTGGCATTCCTGAGCCGGACCCAAGCTCCTCTTCGGTATTGCTTATGACGCCGGATTGTATATTTATTCCATGTGTAGGGTGGCGCAAATATCTAAATCATTATTGGCGCTTAGGTTATGGTGGCGGATATTTTGATCGAACAATTCAAAATCTAAAACAGCATGGGGCTGTTTTTAAGACTGTTGGAGTCGCTTATGAGTGGCAACAGGTTACGGAAAGTGAGTGGTCGCCATTGAGTCATGATCAACCACTCGACTATGTCTTAACAAACATTGGCTTGCATAATTAAAAATCTATTAAACTAAATTTAGATTCTTGGTGACGCGCAAAACTGGTTCTGCCTGATTAAGGCAATAAAAATGTAGTCCTGGCACCCCTGAAGTCATTAATTTTTCACAAAGACTTGTGACTACTTCCTCTCCAAATGATTTGATTGAGGCCGTATCATCCCCATACGATTGAAGCCTCAATCGCACCCAACGGGGGACCTCCGAACCACAAGCATCTGAGAAACGAAGTAACTGGGCGCTACTGGTTATTGGCATAATCCCTGGAACAATCGGTACATCAACCCCCTTTTTCTTAACCTCATCGACAAATCTAAAGTACGAATCGCTATTAAAAAAATATTGGGTAATTGCTGAATTTGCACCTGCTTGAACTTTTTGCACAAAGAACTCAACATCTTTTTCGGGCGATTTTGCTTGTGGGTGAACCTCAGGATATGCCGCCACTTCAATATGGAACCAATCAGCAGTTTCTAAACGAATAAACTCCACAAGTTCATTCGCATGATGAAATTCGCCGTATTGACCCATACCAGATGGCAAATCTCCTCGAAGAGCTACCATTCTTCTAATTCCTAGATCCCTAAAATATCTGAGGAGCTCCCTCACCTGGTCTCTAGAGTTTCCAACGCAAGACAAATGCGGCGCAACCACCTGACCTGATTTATGGATTTCTTTAACAGTCTGCAGGGTACCCGCTTGAGTTGACCCCCCTGCACCATATGTAACTGAATAAAACGATGGTCGGATTTGGCTATTCAATAACTCCCTAGTTTTCAAGAGTTTTTCAAAACCATCTGATGTTTTGGGAGGGAAAAATTCGATGCTTAATTCCATATTTGGACCTTTAAGGCTTTAGTAGCGATAAGTTTCAGGCTTAAATGGGCCATCTTTCTTAACACCAATATAGGTGGCCTGTTGATCAGAAAGCTCTGTCAGCTGTGCATTCAATTTTTTAAGTTGAAGACGAGCAACCTTTTCATCCAAATGCTTAGGCAAGGTGTAGACCCCGACAGGGTATTTATCGGTTCCCGCGGCACCCCAGAGTTCAATCTGCGCAATCACTTGATTCGCAAACGAAGAGCTCATGACATACGAGGGATGCCCTGTGCCGCAACCTAAATTTACCAATCGGCCCTTAGCCAAAATAATGAGGCGTTTTTCAGGAAGACCATTTGCCGCTGGGAAAATTACATGATCAACTTGCGGCTTAATTTCTTCCCATTGGTATTTTTCAATACTAGCAATATCAATTTCATTATCAAAGTGACCAATGTTGCAAACAATCGCCTGGTCTTTCATTTTCTTCATGTGCTCATGCGTGATGACATGATAGTTACCAGTTGCGGTCACAAAAATATCAGCTTTGTCGGCGGCATACTCCATCGTTACAACACGATATCCCTCCATTGCGGCCTGTAATGCGCAAATGGGATCGACTTCAGTAACCCATACTTGAGCGGAAAGAGCGCGTAATGCCTGAGCTGAGCCCTTGCCAACATCTCCATAACCAGCGACAACGGCAACTTTACCGGCAATCATCACGTCCGTCGCACGCTTAATCGCATCGACTAAAGATTCGCGGCAACCGTACAAGTTATCAAATTTGCTCTTAGTTACGGAGTCGTTGACGTTAATAGCTGGGAAATGCAGCTCGCCCTTTGCATGCATTTGATAGAGACGATGTACGCCCGTCGTTGTTTCTTCAGTAACGCCGTTAACTTTGGCTAATCGCGTTGAATACCATGTTGGATCAATCGCCAATTTACTTTTAATTGCCGCAAAGAGAATGCGTTCCTCTTCGCTGGTTGGATGATTGAGAACGGCTAGATCTTTTTCAGCCTTAGTACCTAAATGCAGCAATAAGGTTGCATCGCCACCATCATCTAAAATCATATTGCTGTAACCCCCGTCTGCCCACTCAAAGATCTTGTGAGTGAAATCCCAATACTGCTCGAGGGTCTCACCTTTAATAGCAAATACGGGGGTGCCATTTGCAGCGATTGCGGCGGCGGCATGATCTTGTGTTGAATAAATATTGCACGATGCCCAACGGACTTCGGCACCTAAGGCTTCAAGGGTCTCAATGAGAACGGCGGTCTGAATCGTCATGTGTAACGATCCGGTAATGCGTGCGCCTCGTAAGGGTTGCTTGGCGGCATACTCTTCGCGGATAGCCATCAAACCGGGCATCTCAGTTTCAGCAATTTTGATTTCTTTACGACCAAAATCGGCCAAACCAATATCGGCAATTGCAAAATCGCCATTTAGCTTTAAATCAGCAACAGTATTCATGAATAGCTCCAGCTAAAGAATGCCAGTGGAGCCAGTATTGACTCGCTAACCACTAGCATTCGGGTTAGCGAGCGCAGTTGCAATGAAGTTACTGGGTAACTCCCCTTCAAGCCTGGGGGACGACGATCCGCCCCTTGCAACGCTCCTTGAAGGAATTGTCTAAATTGTAATCAATTTTAGGCTAAAGGCCTGCCGCAGCCTTCAAAGCGGCTGCCTTATCCTTACGCTCCCAGGTGAATTCAGGCTCCTCACGGCCAAAATGGCCATATGCGGCGGTCTTTTTATAAATAGGCCGCAACAGATCAAGCATTTTCACAATACCTTTCGGGCGAAGATCAAAATGCTCCGATACTAATTTTGCAATCTGCTCGTCGGCAATCTTTCCAGTACCAAAGGTGCTGACCATAACCGATGTAGGGCGCGCCACGCCAATCGCATACGAGATCTGAATTAGGCATTTACTTGCCAAACCAGCAGCAACTACGTTCTTCGCTACATAGCGGCCAGCATAGGCAGCGGATCGATCAACCTTCGATGGATCTTTTCCAGAAAATGCACCGCCGCCATGAGGAGCGGCGCCGCCATAGGTATCCACAATAATTTTGCGACCTGTAAGACCACAATCGCCTTGCGGACCACCAATTACAAAGCGACCGGTTGGATTCACTAAATATTTAATATCCCCTTTAATTAAATGCTTTGGTAAAACCGGTTTGATAATTTCTTCAATCACTGCTTCACGCAATTTCTCCAAAGGAATATCAGCAGCATGCTGAGTCGATAGCACCACGGTATCGATCGAGTCTGGTTTTCCATCCACATAGCGTAAGGTCACTTGGGATTTTGCATCGGGGCGCAACCAATTTAGGCGTCCATCACGACGCAATTGAGATTGACGCTCCACTAGGCGGTGCGACAAATAAATTGGTAAAGGCATTAACTCAGGAGTCTCATCACAGGCATAACCAAACATTAATCCCTGATCACCAGCGCCTTGATCCAAACCATCATCGTGTGCCTTATCAACCCCCTGAGCAATGTCTGGACTCTGTTTGTCATAGGCTACTAAAACTGCGCACCCTTTGTAATCGATGCCATATTCTGTGTTGTCATACCCGATCTCGCGCAAAGTATTGCGTGCGACTTGAATGTAATCAACATTGGCGTTAGTTGTGATTTCGCCGGCAAGAACCACTAAACCAGTGTTGCAAAGGGTCTCGGCAGCAACACGTGCCTTCGGGTCCTGCGCCAAAATGGCATCTAGGATTGAATCCGAGATTTGGTCTGCAACTTTATCGGGATGTCCTTCAGAAACAGATTCTGAGGTAAAGAAATAATCATTAGCCATTCTATTCTCCATTTAATTAAGCACTGACAACACCACGTGCCGGGGAATACAACGGCGACGCTTTAGCAGATTTTTTTAATTCGCCCCGCAAGTCGTCTTTAACTCGGCGAATAGTTTAATTTTATCGCATCTCACGATTATCTGCCAAACCCCATTTTGAATTGAATATCATAAGCACATGTCACATTGGGCCTTGCATTTCATTCTAAAAGGTGTCGCCAGCCTCCCTTTGGGTTTAGCCCAAATTCTGGGTGGCTTAGGCGGGATTGTGGCCTTCACCTTTTTTCCTCATTTTCGTGGCTTATTTCAAGAAAATTACCGCCACGCCATGCAACTACATAGCAAGACAATCCATCCGTTGAAAGCAGCAGCAGCCTCGGGAATGCTATTTATCGACAGTCTTTGGATCTGGCATAACCCCCAAAAGGCCCTTGAACGGGCTAACGTTCAAGACTGGAGCCCAGTCGATCAAGCGGTTCAAGAAGGCAAGGGCTTGGTGATGCTCACACCCCACCTAGGAGGCTTTGAAATCATCCCTCGGATACTGGCTACTCATTTCCCGGCAACCATTTTGTATCGACCGGCTCGTCAAGAATGGTTAAATAACCTAATTGAGGAGCAGCGCGCCTATCCGAACATGCATTTTGTGCCTACAAACCTCCAGGGGGTTCGCAAAATGGTTAAAGCCCTTCAGGAGGGCGAGGCAATTGGCATTCTTCCAGATCAAGTTCCAAGTGGTGGCGATGGGGTGTGGGTGAAGTTTTTTAATCGCTACGCCTACACCACACCCCTGCCGGCTCGCCTGGCCAATCGTAACCAAACCCCGGTCATTCTGTTTTCAGCAATTCGTAAATCACTCGGCCAAGGCTGGATCATTAAAGCGCAACGCCTAAACTCATTTTCAGAGGATCCCCATCAGGCGGCTACCCAAATGAACGAATCGATTGAAGCGGTCATTCTTGAGGCCCCGGAGCAATTCATTTGGTCATATAACCGCTATAAACACCCGGAGGGTGCAGAACTTCCGCCCCAAGAGTAAATGATTTGATGAACTGGCTGCATACCTTCTTGAATTACATTGGCCTAAGTATTCTGAGGCTTTTTGCTTTCTTGCCCTACGCCTGGACGGTTCAAATCGGGTATGCCCTCGGATATTTATTTGGACGACTTCCCCATCAACGCAAATATGTGGTGCTTCGAAATTTACAACTCTGTTTTCCAAAGCTCACCCCCCATCAAATACAAACATTGGCCAACGAACATTGGCGACTCTTGGGGCGCGCCGTAATTGAACGAAGCCGTGTTTGGCTTGGTAGTGCAAAACAAATTTTTTCCTTGGTTGATATTGAAAGTGAAATTCCTCTGGGCGATAACAAGCCCAGAATTTTGGTGATTCCCCACTTTGTCGGTTTTGAATGCGGATTTATGGCACTTTCTGCCCTTGGGGAAAAGAATGGATGGCAGCGCGGCGCCGGACTTTATCAAAACATGAAAAATCCATTTTTCAATCAAAAAATCATCGAATGGCGCAACCGCTTTGGTGCTAAATCGATTAATCGTCAGAATCGGCTCTTTGATTTAATTCGGGAGATTCGGAAGGGTAATTTTGTCGTGATTGCACCTGATATCGATTTAGGACCGAAAGACTCAGCATTTGTACCCTTTTTTGGAATTCAAACCAATACGATTACTGCCATTTCACGTCTAGCTAAAGCATGTGGTGCGGAAGTATGTTTAATGATCACAACACTCAATCCAGATAAGAGTAACTACATTTGCAAAATCCACAAAGCATTGCCTAATTTTCCAAGCGATGATCCAGTAGCTGATACCGCTCGACTAAATCAATACTTTGAAGAAGAAATTCGTCAACGCCCTGCTGAGTATTATTGGGTTCATAAGCGCTTCAAATATCGACCTCCCGGCGAAGCAAGCTTGTATGATTAGGCTCACACAGACCAACAGCATGTTATGACCCAATTACGCTTTACCAAAATGCATGGCGCCGGCAATGACTTTATTGTCATTGATGGAACACGCCAAGATATTCGATCAATTACTCCAGCGATTTGGCGCAAGCTAGCACATCGTCAACTTGGTGTCGGAGCCGATCAAATTTTGATCGTTGAACCAAGCAACCTGCCTAATGTCGACTTCAAATACCGCATATTTAATGCCGATGGTGGTGAAGTGGAGCAATGTGGAAATGGTTCGAGATGCTTTGTGCGTTTTGTGCATGAAGAGGGCTTAAGTACTAAAAATGAAGTTCGAGTTGAGGTCAGCAACGGCCTTCTAACTCTTAAACGCCTAGCCAATGGCTCTGTAGAGGTTGATATGGGTAGGCCGATTTTTAACCCTCCTGAAATACCTTTCAATCCATCAGGCCTTACAAGTAAACAAGAATTACACGAAACCCTTTATGCGCTCCCTCTCAGTCCCAATAGCGGCGCGCATACCGATTGGATTGCTGCCTTATCGATGGGGAACCCCCATGCCGTTCAAGTCGTTGAAGATCTTGATAGTGCGCCAGTGTTGATCGATGGGCCTTTAATTGAGTCGCATCCTGCCTTCCCAAATCGAGTCAATGCCGGTTTTATGCAGATTCTTAATCGGCATTCCATTCGATTGCGAGTCTATGAGCGCGGCGCGGGTGAGACCCTATCGTGTGGTACCGGTGCATGCGCTGCGGCTGTATCGGGCATCCGCCGTGGACTACTAGACTCACCAGTCAATGTAAGCACCCGCGGTGGAGAGCTTGAGATTATGTGGGATGGTTTTAAGAATCCTAACGCGGTAGTATTAATGCGCGGGCCTACGCAAACGGTGTACCGTGGCGAAATCGATTTAGATACGCTTTAAATTCCGTATCGATTTCGGTAATCTTGAACCGCTGGAAGAAACGTTTGCAATTGCTGGTCATGCGATTGCTGTAAATAATGCATTAAACCCTCTAAATTTGTGATTGCAATCACCGGCAATCCAAATTCTTGTCCGACACTTTGCACCGCAGAGTATTGACCAACCTTGAACGCGTCTCCTGATTTTTCCATTCGATCGAGTGCAATCAATACCGCACAAGGCTTAGCACCAGCTCGAACAATTAAATCAACCGACTCACGCACCGAGGTGCCCGCTGAAATTACATCATCAATAATGACAATCCGACCACGAACCGGGGCACCAATCAAGGTTCCGCCTTCGCCATGATCTTTGGCCTCTTTGCGGTTATAGGCAAAAGGGGTATTGCGTCCAGAGCGTGCTAGTGCAATTGCCGTACTCGCTGCCAAAGTAATCCCTTTATATGCGGGCCCAAAGAGCATATCAAAATCAATGTTTGATCCAAGCAGTGCTTGCGCGTAAAACTCACCAAGCCTTCCCAGATGTGCGCCATCATTAAAAAGCCCGGCATTAAAAAAATAGGGGGACAATCGCCCGGCCTTCGTTTTAAACTCGCCAAAGGACAATACTTTTGCTTCAAGCGCAAATTGAATAAAGTCCGACTGATTTTTTTCTGGATTTACACTCATAGGTCTGTATGTTACGCATCATTTCTGCCAATCTCAATGGCATTCGCTCCGCGGCCAAAAAAGGCTTTATGGAGTGGATGCACGATCAACATGCTGATTTTATCTGCGTACAAGAACTCAAAGCGCAAGAGTCTGACCTAGAGCCAGCAATTCGATCTCCCGACGGACTAAATTCGTATTTTCATTACGCTGAGAAAAAAGGGTACAGCGGTGCGGGAATCTACACCCCCCACCCCATTGATGATCTGCAAATTGGATTTGGTAATCCCGAATTCGATGCCGAGGGGCGCTATGTCGAAATCTCGATCGACTCCCTTTCAGTGATCTCAGTTTATATGCCATCAGGCTCAAGCTCAGCCGAACGCCAAGAAGCTAAATTTCGCTTTCTGGATGCCTTTTTACCCCATCTCATCAAACTCAAACAAAAAGGTCGGCAGGTTGTGTTGTGCGGTGACGTCAATATTGCACATCAAGAAATTGATTTGAAGAACTGGAAAGGGAATCTAAAGAATTCAGGGTTCTTACCCGAAGAGCGCGCTTGGTTAACCAGGCTTTTTACGAAGGAGGGTTATATGGATGTTTATCGACATCTCGAGCCTCACGCAAGCGATACCTGCTATACCTGGTGGAGTCAACGAGGCCAAGCGTATGCCAAGAATGTAGGGTGGCGTATTGATTATCAAATCGCCACACCAGAGTTTGGCAAGTCCGCTAAAAAGGCTGGTGTTTATAAAAAGCAGCGCTTCTCAGACCATGCGCCGCTTATGATTGAGTACGACTGGGCACTTTAACCTGCATCCGGATTGCAATCCCAATCAAGATAAGCACCGGGATACCAATGAGTGCGGTCGAGATAAAAAAGCTCTCGTAGCCAAAGCGGTCAACATATACTCCAGAAAATCCGGCCATCCATTTTGGTAGTAATAACATCATTGAACTAAATAATGCATATTGCGTTGCTGAGTACTGCACGTTAGTTAATGAAGATAGATAAGCAATAAAGGCAGCCGAGGCGATACCAGAGCTCAGATTATCCGCTGAAATCACCCAAATTAAACCCGTCAAATCATGACCGCGTGTACTAAGCCAAGCAAAAAGAAGATTACTGGCTGCTGAGAGAATGGCTCCCAAAAATAAAATACGCATGACACCAAAACGCAGCGCCAGAATCCCACCAATAAATGCACCCAATAAGGTCATGATGACCCCGAATACTTTTGTGACTGCCGCTACCTCATCCTTGGTATAGCCCATATCAACATAAAACGGGTTCGCCATAATCCCCATAACAACATCACTAATGCGGTAGACAGCTATGAGTGCCAGAATTAAAAAAGCATGCCAACGATATCGGCCAATAAAATCTGCAAAGGGTTGAATGAGGGTTTGGTGCAACCACTCGCCGGCGGAGCGCGCCTTCGGTAGCTGAACGATTTGGGGCTCAGGGCTTAGTAAAGTCGTTATTACACCAACGCTCATCGATAACGCCATCACCAAATAAGCAAATTGCCAGGCGTTCGTAAAGTACAAGCTGGTGCTTTCTTCAGCACGAGCAGCAAGCCACAATGCCCCCGCTCCCGCCCAAATCATCGCCAAGCGATACCCTGTTTGATAGCTGGCTGCCAATGCGGCTTGGTACTCGGCTTTGGCCGACTCAATCCGAAAAGCATCAAGCGCAATATCTTGGGTGGCTGAAGCAAAGGCTACTAATAATGCAAACCAAATAATGACTTGTAATTCTTGTTTGGGATCGCTCATCGCCATGCCGACTAAGCCGACCATAATGAGCGCTTGAGCAAGCAACAGCCAACTACGCCGACGCCCTAGACGTTTTGTAATTCCGGGAATTGGCACTCGGTCTACCAACGGCGCCCAAAGCCACTTCCCGGCATAAAACAGGCCAACCCACGATAAATAGCCAATGGTGCTGCGATCAATACCGAGCTCTCTGAGACGAAAACTTAAAGTACCCAATACCAAAAGAAGCGGAAGTCCGGCTGAAAATCCTAAAAAGAAAATACGAATACTGGGCCACTCAAAATAGACCCGTAAATCATTGAACCAAGAGCGAATGCTATTTAGCTCCACACACGCGATAGATTGCTAAGCTGCCAAATAAATTAGGTAGCCAGTGGACTGTCTTGCCGTGATGCAAAACAACCCGTCCCAAAATCTCAATTCCTAATTTGTGTGCCAAGGCTTCAAAATCAGCAATGGTAAGAACTCGGACATTGGGCGTATTAAACCACTCGTATGGTAATGATTTCGAAACGGGCATGCGACCAAGAGCAACTGCATAACGGTGGGACCAGTGTCCAAAGTTTGGAAAAGAGACAACGCATTGTTTTCCGACACGCACAACTTCTCGCAAAATACGCTCGGTTTGATGAATCGTCTGTAAGGTTTGTGATAACACGACGGTATCAAAACTCTGATCCTTGAAAAGTGCCAAACCACCTTCCAAATCCTGCTGGATTACATTTAGGCCCTTTTCCACACAAGCTAATACAGCAGTATCAGTTATTTCAACACCATAAGTGATTGCCTTGCGCTTTGCACGAATGAACTCGAGGAACGAGCCGTCACCACAACCTAAATCCAGTAAGGAGCTGTTCGTTTCAACCCAATTCGCGATCGCATCAAAATCGGATCTTAATTGCATTTTGCCTCCGCCATCGTCGCAAAATAGGCCCGCACTAACCGGTGATAGCGTTCATCATCCAGTAAAAATGCATCGTGTCCATGCAGTGCATCAATTTCGGCATAACTTACATCGGTTTTATTGTTGAGCAAGGCTTGCACAATTTCACGACTGCGATCGGGTGAAAATCGCCAATCTGTTGAAAAGCTGATGACCAAAAATTTAGCACGGACATTCGCTAGCGCTTGACTCAAGTCACCATGGTAGCGCTTTGCTGGATCAAAATAGTCCAAGGCCCGCGTAATCAATAGATAGGTATTGGCATCAAAATAGCCGGAGAACTTATCGCCTTGATGCCGTAAATAGCTCTCGACGGCAAATTCCACATCAAAACTAAATCGATACTCGTCTGGCGCGCCAGCTAAGCGCTGTAAATCACGTCCAAACTTTTCAGCCATATCATCATCCGATAGATATGTGATATGGCCCACCATCCGCGCTAAGCGTAAACCACGTTTTGGAACGACGCCATGTTTGTAGTAATCGCCGCCATAAAAATCAGGGTCTGACAAAATTGCATTACGGGCAACCTCATTAAAGGCAATGTTTTGAGCGCTGAGCTTTGGCGTCGAGGCAATTACCACACAATGGGCGACGCGCTCTGGATATTGAGTGGCCCACGACATCGCCTGCATACCACCCAAACTTCCGCCCATCACTGCCGCAAATTTTCTAATGCCCATTTGATCAGCTAAGCGCGCTTGAGCATTGACCCAATCCTCAACGGTGAGCACTGGAAAGCGGGCTCCGTAGGGCTCATTGGTTTGTGGGTTAATGCTCATGGGCCCTGTTGAGCCAAAACACGAACCTAGATTATTCACCCCAATCACAAAAAAATGATTGGTATCGACTGGCTTACCAGGCCCAACCATGTTGTCCCACCAGCCCAACTCATTTGAATTATCAGGATCAATGCCCGCTACATGATGCGATGCATTCAGCGCGTGGCAAATCAGAACCGCATTGCTCGCATTTGCATTGAGCTGTCCGTAGGTTTCGACAACTAAATTGTATTGATCAATGCTAGCGCCACTTTGAAGCCTCAGGGGCGCATCAAAATGATAAGTTTTCTTTGAAAGATACAGCTCATTCATGCAGTAAGCAGAATTCGTAGGCTTAGTTCAATTCCTTCGCTAGGCAACTTTCTAAAGCCACTTCGAGCAAAGCGATGCCAACGACCAACCACATAACTCATCAAAAGTGCAGACTGTAAACCGGCTGTATCCGAAGCTGCACCATCCTGATGTTGACTTTGTGCAATACGCAATGATTGCTTAATGGATGTTTCCACACGATCTAAAACTTGATTAATACGTTCCTGAAGGCGCTCATCCTCTTGCAATAATGCGTCGCCCAGTAAAACACGCACCATACCAGGATTTTTCTCAGCAAAGACTAATAGCATTTGCACCATCCCCTTCACTTGCGCGATGCCTAGTTCTTCTTTTTGATTAATCTGATTAATGAGTCCAAAAATCGTTTGCTCGATGAATGCGATTAAGCCCTCAAACATTTGTGCTTTACTTGCAAAATGCCGATAGAGAGCAGCCTCTGAAACACCGATCTTGGCAGCTAGAGCGGCCGTTGTGACGCGATCGCCACTTGGGTTTTGTAGCATCTGGGCCAAAATCTGCAGAATCTGTAAGCGACGCTCACCTGGGCGTGGGCGCTTGCGAGTCTTGGTCTCGCCCCCGCTAATCTCAGAAGCTGATTCTTGATGAAGAGGGCTACCGCTGCTGTTCATGATTATTTTTTTATCTAGAACGTATCATGGTACCAAAAGCTTGTTCCGTCAGGATTTCTAAGAGTAGGGAGTGCTCAATTCGGCCATCAATAATGTGCACCGAGTTCACCCCACTCTTGGCAGCATCTAAGGCAGACGAAATTTTGGGAAGCATCCCGCCAGAAATCGTTCCGTCTGCAAATAACGCATCAATCTCGCGCGCACTTAAATCAGTTAGAAGTTTACCTGCCTTATCCATGACGCCCGGTATATTGGTCATCATCACTAATTTTTCGGCCTTCAAGATTTCAGCCATTTTGCCGGCAACTAAATCAGCATTGATGTTGTAGGCTTGGCCTTCTTCACTAAAGCCAATCGGTGAAATTACTGGAATAAACGCATCGTCTTGCAAAGCTTTCACTACGGCTGGATTGATTGATTCAATTTCACCCACAAAACCGAGATCAATCGGTGCGCCTGAGGGAATTTGTTCATTGGGAACCATCATTTTCTTAGCATGGATTAAGCCACCGTCTTTGCCGGTTAAGCCAACTGCCTGACCGCCAAAATGATTGATTAGCATCACGATGTCTTGCTGAACCTCGCCACCCAATACCCACTCAACCACTTCCATCGTCTCTTCATCGGTAACCCGCATTCCCTGAATAAAAGTGCCGGTCTTACCAATTTTCTTAAGGGCCTCATCAATTTGTGGGCCGCCACCATGAACAACAACAGGGTTCATGCCAACAAGCTTTAGCAAAATGACATCGCGCGCAAAGCTCTCTTTAAGGCACTCCTCAACCATGGCATTGCCGCCATACTTAATCACAATGGTTTTGCCATGGTATTGCCGAATATAGGGCAAAGCCTCGGCCAGAATCTCGGCCTTCAATAATGGTGGGATGTCAGCGAGTGTTGGTACTGCTTTAGTCATGATGAATAGAAATCCTATTCACCAAATAACTTTTGACGCAGCTCACGGCGCTCTTGTGCCTCGAGCGAAAGATTAGCAGTTGGACGGGCGATCAGGCGGGACAAGCCAATCGGCTCACCGGTTTCTTCGCACCAACCATAATCACCCGAGTCAATCCTGGACAAAGCTTGCTCAACCTTTTTTAAGAGCTTTCGCTCGCGATCTCGGGTTCGGAGCTCTAACGCGTGCTCCTCTTCAATCGTCGCCCGATCCGCGGGATCAGGTACCAGTATGTTTTCACGCAGATGCTCGGTCGTTTCACTGGCGTGCTTCAAGATATCCTCTTTGAGCGTCTGCAATTTGGTGCGGAAGAACTCTAACTGAGCAGCGTTCATATAGTCTTTTTCAGACATCTTCAGCAATTCAGCCTCAGTGAGTGGGGCGCCTTTAGCGGACGACCCAGAAGCTTTCTTACTGGACTCAGCAGATTTAGCTTTCGTACTAGCTTCTTTTGTCGTCATCATTTTTCCTTCGTTCCAAATAGTCAACACCTTAAACCCTAGGGCAAAATCGCCAATCAGGGTTACTACTAAAAGTCGCTTAATTGCACTTTCAAGGGAGCATTATTACGCTTTCTATAAAAGTTTCAATGGCTATTTAATTGCAACCGTGGCGGCGAATTGATCAGTAATTCAATTAATTCAATTAGTTAGCTAAGCAGCCTTCTAATCCAGCCAGCAAAGTATCTTTTGGCAAGTCAATCCCAATGAACACCATACGGGTTTGTTTGGGCTCCGCCCCCCATGGACCCGCCAAATCACTACCCATCATTTCATGAACGCCTTGGAGGACCACCTTGCGAGCCGAGCCCTTCACGTACAGAACACCTTTGTAGCGCAACATCTTCTCCCCGAATACAGATAAAACGCCACCTAAAAAATCCTCTAGTTTGCGGTGATCAAAGGGTTTATCGCTCTTAAATACAAATGACTGAATTCGATCGGTGTGTCCATGGTGGTTGTGATGATTGTGGCCATGGTCATGGTGATGCTCATGATCGTGGTGGTGATCATGACCGCACTCACTGTGGTCGTGATCATCCTCCTCCAAAAAATGGGGGTCAATATCAAGCTTCGCGTTTAAATTAAATCCCCGTAAATCCAAGACAGAATCAAGCGGTACTACCCCCTTTGTAATTGTTTGGATGGGCGCCCTTGGGTTCATATGCATCAACCGATTCTTTAAGGTCGCAATTTCTTCTGGGCTTACAAGATCTGTTTTGGTAACAAAGATGCGATCGGCAAAACCAACTTGGCGCTGAACCTCCTCGTGCTCATTCAGTTGCTTTTGTCCATGCTTCGCGTCCACAAGGGTAACAACGGCGTCTAACACGTAATGATTTGGAATGTCGTCATCTATAAAAAACGTTTGCGCAACCGGTCCGGGGTTTGCCACACCAGTCGTTTCAATGACCACGTGATCAAACTGAATTTTTTTACTCTTACGCTGCTCCCATAGCTGATTTAACGCCTCAACCAAATCGCCGCGAATTGAGCAACAGACGCAGCCATTACTCATTTGCACAATTTGCTCTTGGGTATCTTGAACCAAGATATCGTTATCGATATTCTCTTCACCAAATTCGTTTTCAATTACAGCAATTTTTTTACCGTGCTCACCAGTCAAAATATGTTTTAACAAAGTGGTCTTGCCGCTGCCCAAAAATCCCGTGAGAATCGTTACTGGTATTAATGCCATCGTGGTGTGATTTCTTAAAAAGAGTGAATAAAGAAAGTATCTTACCGATTATTAAGTACGCTGGAGTAACAAACCTTTGAGGTACTCCCCTTCCGGAAAGCTCGCCAAAACTGGGTGGTCCAACCCTGCCGCCAAACGCTGCATAACGCGATAATTCGTTGCCTCGTCTTGCATGTGTCCCAAGGCCTCGCTAACGGATGAGGCAATCATTTGCTCAAAATGCTCAAGGCTTACAGCACCCGAACAGGAGAATGTAAATAATAGACCGCCTGGATTGAGTAATTGCAATGCGGCACGGTTAACCTCTTTATAAGCCTTTAGGGCACGCTCAAGATGTTGGGCTGAAGGCGCAAACTTTGGTGGATCTAAAACGATTAAATCAAACTTTTCTTGGGCGCCCCTTAGCTCTCTAAGCGTTGAAAATGCATCGGCATCATGCCAGGTCGCCAATTCTGGAGAATATCCATTCATAATCATTTGACGCTGTGCCAATACCAACGCTTCCCCGGATGAATCAACCGACATGACGCTCTTTGCCCCTCCTTGCAAAGCCGCCAAAGAGAATCCGCCGGTGTAGCAAAACATATTGAGCACCCGGCGATCTCTTGAGAGCTCAGATACCATGCGGCGATTATCCCGCTGATCAATATAAAAACCGGTCTTATGACCCCCGAGCACATCGATTCCATACTGAACCCCATGCTCATTGACCGAAATGAGCTCGCCATCATGCTCGCCAGACAAAATACCACTCTGCTCTGCCAATCCCTCGCGAGCTCGCACAGCAGCATCGGAGCGTTCAACCATTAAGGTACACCGGGTTTGCTCTTGCAAAGCACCAATGATGGCGTCACGCCAATACTCCACGCCTGCGCTCAGAAACTGGCAAACAATCACACGGCCATACTGGTCAACGATTAGGCCGGGCAATCCATCGGCCTCCCCAGCGATTAATCGAATCGCATTTGTACCCCTAACCCATTGCTGTCGGTGCTGTATTGCTGTACTAATTTTGCGCTTAAAGAAAGCGTGGTCGATGGCTTCGCTTTCGCTCCATGACCAAACGCGAACGCGGATTTTAGATAAAGGGCTATAGGCTCCTTTGGCAATCCAGCGACCATCCTGACTTAGGATCTGAACCGTTGCACCTGCTTTAGGCTGTCCATCAACTCGCTTGATCGCAGTCGCATACACCCAGGGGTGCCTACGCACAATGGGGCGCTCTTTACTTGCCTCAAGAGTAATGCTGCAATTCACGATTTATTACCCTTTACTTTTGCACGCGGGTGAGCGCTGTCATAGGCTTTTGCTAGATGCTGAAAATCCAATGCGGTATAAATTTGTGTACTTGCAATGCTCGCGTGACCCAACATCTCTTGCACCGCTCGTAAATCATGAGACGATTGCAAAACATGGCTCGCGAAACTGTGCCGCATCATGTGTGGATGCACATGGGTGGGTAAACCGGCGCGGATGGCCATCGATCGCAAACGGGCCTGAACAGTTCGTGGCCCAAGACGTTTACCCTGAATGGACACAAACAATGCGTGCTGATCCTTTAGTGGCAATAAAGCGCGCTGTGTTTTCCAGTGCTGTAATGCCAGCATGGCGGGCTTACCAACTGGAATAGTTCTGCGCTTATTACCCTTGCCAAGAACTGATACCTCGCTTTCATTCCAATCAATCCAACCCAAAGAATCTCGACTTGGTTCACTATCTAACCCTAACAATTCCGATAAGCGCAAACCCGATGAATACAAAAGTTCGATCAGGGCATGGTCCCGATTCAGCTCCCATTCATCTTTTTTAGTCGCCTCCTTAGCGGCGAACTCAATTAACGCTAACGCCTGCTCAACCGATAACGCCTTAGGTAACAACTTATTTCGCTTGGGTGCTTTGATATCGGTGACAGGGTTTGATCCTAGACCGAGCTGATCTTTACTTTCTAATAAGAGCCAGTCATAAAAACCGCGCCACGCAGATAAAACTCGAGCAATCGATCGCGCAGACAATCCCTTAGCGTGCAACGTTGCAGTCCATCGGCGAATGCGTACATGGTTTATTTGATCAATCGCACACTTTTCAGCTTGCGCATACTCACTCAGTATTTTTAAATCGGCGCGATATGCTTTAATCGTATGGGTTGACAATTGCCGCACAACATGCAAGTTATTGAGGTAGGCCTCGATCTTTGCCGAGAGAGTATCCACAATCGTTCTGGGATGGACTTAGCTAGCAACTCGCCGCAACGCTGCTGCAGCTAAACCAGCAATTTGTCTTAAATAGAACACGCCCATATCCTCTGTAAAGCGCTCCCTATCTTTACTAAGAAGGACTAGGCCGGCAAAGCGACTCTGATCCAATGGGATTGCCAATATTGCTAAGCTTTCCCATTCATTATTTGCTTGCAAATGCCCTAGCTTCTCTTTAAATAAATCAGGGCATTTTGCAAAAGCTTGGCAAATCGGACGATCTAATAATTTTTCAAATATGGGGTCGATTGGCAAAACCTTACAAACCTCAACCTCAAAGACAGAGGAGAGGCCACTTTCAAGCGCGCTGTTTACTTCATTGATATCTTTTGCTTCAATGAGTTTTTGTAACCAAGCAACCATCGCTACTTGGGTCTTGTCATTACGACTACCAAAACACAGCATCTCGTTTAAACGTAAATTGAGTTCTTGATTTTGTGAGCGCAACAGGTGCATTTGTCGCTCTTGCAAAGAAATGGCTCGATCACTATTGGGGTCTTTTAGGCGAACTTCTTGCAATACTTCTGCGTGGCGCTCAAAAAATCCTGGGCACGCTTTCAGCCATTGGACTACCAAGGCTTCTTGCTCATCCTGACTAAGCTCTGGGGCGCTCATCTCATTTCCTATCCACTTTGTAATTTCTTGCGCAGTAACTCATTGAGCTGCTGAGGATTTGCCTTGCCTTGCGAGGCTTTCATCACCTGCCCAATCAAGGCATTAAAGGCCTTCTCTTTACCAGACTTAAACTCCTCAACGGATTTTGCATTGGCCTGTAAAACCCCATCAACAAGGGCTTCTAGGGCACCGATATCGGTAATTTGCTTTAATCCGCGTTGCTCAATAATCTTATCAATTGGTATAGCCGGCTTATTGGCCAGCGCGTCCTCCCAAATCAAAATGAATAGCTCTTTTGCAATCTTGTTGGAAATCGTACCGTCTATAGAACGATTAAGTAGTGCCTCAATCTGAGCAATATCAATTGGTAATTCATGGGCGGATAAATTCGAGCGATTTAAAGACGAGGCTAAATCGCCGGCAATGAAGTTCGCAACGGTCTTGGCATGTTTTGCGCCTAAACGACGGACCAGCTCCATGAATAAATCAGATGTCGCACGATCTTGGCTGAGGATCTGACTATCGTAAGGGCTAAGTCCGTATTCGGATTGCCACTGCGCGCGTAGCGTCGCTGGTAATGCAGGCATAGCACTGCGAATTTCTTCAATCCAATCCGAATGAATGACTAGCGGTAATAAATCAGGGTCTGGAAAATACCGATAATCCTGTGCATCTTCTTTACTTCGCATGCTGCGCGTTTCTTGAAGATCAGGATCGTATAGGCGCGTTTCTTGAACGACCGTACCGCCATCCTCAATCAATTCAATTTGGCGACGCACTTCATACTGAATAGCCTCTTCTAAGAATCGAAATGAATTTAGATTCTTAATCTCGCAGCGTGTCCCGAATTCAGTCTGCCCCATGGGTCGTACTGATACATTCGCATCGCAGCGAAAAGAGCCCTCTTGCATATTGCCATCGCATACCCCTAGCCACACCACAAGACTATGAAGGGCTTTGGCATAAGCAACTGCCTCGGCAGCACTGCGCATTACCGGCTCAGTGACAATCTCTAAAAGAGGAGTCCCGGCTCGATTTAAATCAATTCCACTTGCCGGTTCGCCATGGGGGCCAGTAAAATTTTCATGAACGGATTTGCCAGCATCTTCTTCTAAGTGGGCCCGCGTTAGCTCTACAACCTTTGTCTGTCCATCGACAACGATTTCAATTTGTCCCCCAACCACTACTGGTATCTCGTATTGACTAATTTGGTAGCCTTTAGGCAAATCAGGATAAAAATAATTTTTACGGGCAAAAATACTGCGCGGAGAAATCTGAGCTCCAATCGCCAAACCAAAACGGATTGCGTGTTCAACCGCTTGACGATTTAGAACTGGTAACACGCCTGGTAAAGCCAAATCGACTGCGCATGCCTGGGTATTTGGCTGGGCGCCAAATTGCGTACTCGCCCCACTGAATATTTTGGACTGTGTTAACAATTGCGTATGGGTCTCAAGTCCGATGACAACTTCCCACTTCATCATGCCACCCCTTCGGGTCTACGCAGATGCCAGTCGCTGACTTGCTGATACTGGTGCGCGACTTGTAGCAGGCGGGCCTCAGAAAAGTAATTTCCGATCAACTGCATGCCAATCGGCAATCCATCACCCGAAAATCCACAGGGAGCGCTCATTGCTGGTAGGCCCGCCAAATTCGCTGACAAGGTATAAATGTCTTCTAAGTACATCTGCAATGGATCTTTAGTCTTATCTCCCAGCCCCCATGCAACATCCGGGGCTACTGGTCCTAAAATCACATCGCACTGAGTGAAAGCTTGGGCAAAATCTGCAGCAATAATGCGACGAATTTTCTGGGCTTGCAGATAATAAGCATCGTAGTAGCCATGCGATAAAACATAGCTGCCAATCAAAATCCGTCGTTTAACTTCGGCACCAAAGCCCTCGCTACGAGAACGTTGATACATCTCCATCAAATCAGAATAATTACTCGCACGATGCCCATAGCGAACTCCATCGAAACGACTCAAATTGCTCGATGCTTCCGCCGGAGCCAAGACGTAATACACCGGGATCGATAGCTGGGTTTTGGGGAGGCTCACTTCGGTAATGAATGCTCCCAAGGCCTGAAGTTGCTCTTTAGCGGCCAATACTGCTTGGGCAACATCATGTGCGAGGCCCTCGGCAAAAAATTCCTTTGGCAAACCGATGCGTAAGCCCGCCAATGGTTTTTTTACATCTCCTTCTGACCACGGCTGATTCAAATAACGTCCATAGTCCTCGCCGCTATCAGCAAGCGATGTTGAGTCACGCGGGTCATGAATCGACATTTCACTTAGTAAGAGAGCGCAATCCTCGGCCGTTTTACCAATTGGGCCCGCCTGATCCAATGAGGAGGCGTAAGCAATCATGCCGTATCGAGAGACCCGTCCATAGGTCGGCTTAATCCCAGTTAGCCCACAAAAAGCTGCTGGCTGCCGAATCGATCCGCCAGTATCGGTCCCCGTAGCAATCGGTGCTAAACCAGCTGCGACGGCGACGGCTGACCCGCCTGAGGAGCCTCCCGAGACCCGCCGGATATCCCATGGGTTAAGAGCAGGCCCAAAAGCCGAGTTTTCATTGGACGAGCCCATTGCAAACTCATCCATATTAGTTTTGCCCAGGCATACCATGCCCGCAGCCTGCGGCTGATCGTCGTCTGGGATTCCTAAAGCCGCCACCACAGTCGCATTAAAAGGGCTTTTATAGCCAGCCAGCATTTTGGAAGCGGCGGTCGTCACCCACTCTTTGGTTACAAAAACGTCTTTATGAGCAATGGGAATCCCTGTTAAGGGGCCAGCAAGCCCTTGGGATCTCAGATGATCAGCCCGTCTAGCCTGCTCTCGGGTCTGATCTGGCAAAACATCCAGATAGGCATTTAAATGCTGGTGCCTTGTCATCCTCTCCAAAAAGAATTCACACAATTCTAAACTAGATATTTCTTTATTAATCAATAAGTTAGACAGATTACGCAAGGTTTGATGCTGCCAATTCATTCGATCACCCTCGGCACCAAAAAATAACCCTCGGCTTGGGCAGGCGCATTGGCCATATTCTGTTCGCGCGCATTGCTCTCCGTGCATGCGTCGACCCGCAAAGGTTCTGCCAAATCCTCAATAAACAAAATGGGGTGGGACAAAGGCTCAATCTGATCAGTGTTGACTGCTTGCATTTGTTCAACCAATGCAAAAACAGCCTCTAATTGTGGCAGTACCGCGACGGCCTCGGAGGCACTTAATTCCAAGCGAGAGAGCTTCGCTATACGGTGAACTTCATTTATATCCATGAGGTGCTAGAGTATCATTTCACTTTTGTATTTAATAATTTTTCTATTTTCTCACTTACATTATGTTTGGTCTCTTTCGTAGTTATTTTTCCAACGACCTAGCGATTGATCTAGGGACTGCCAATACCTTAATTTATATGCGCGATCGAGGGATTGTTCTCGACGAGCCCTCTGTGGTTGCTATTCGCCAAGAAGGTGGGCCTAATGCCAAAAAAACAATCTTAGCCGTTGGTCGAGAGGCCAAAAGCATGCTGGGCCGAGTCCCCGGAAATATTGAAGCAATCCGTCCGATGAAAGATGGTGTGATTGCCGACTTCACCATCACCGAGCAAATGCTCAAGCAGTTTATTAAGATGGTTCACGAAAGTAAGTTACTAAAACCAAGCCCCCGAATTATTATTTGCGTCCCATGTGGCTCGACACAAGTTGAACGACGCGCCATCCGAGAATCCGCTTTGGGGGCTGGAGCTTCTCAAGTATTTTTAATTGAGGAGCCTATGGCGGCAGCCATTGGTGCCGGTCTTCCGGTTGCTGAAGCCGCTGGATCGATGGTTGTTGATATTGGCGGGGGCACAACCGAAGTTGGCGTAATGTCCTTAGGAGGGGTGGTCTACAAGGGATCAGTCCGAGTGGGTGGTGATAAATTTGATGAGGCCATCACAAATTACATTCGACGTAATTACGGGATGTTAATTGGTGAACAAACCGCGGAAGCCGTTAAAAAGGCAATTGGGTCAGCTTTTCCTGGCGCAGACATTAAAGAGCTTGAGATAAAAGGTCGCAATATTTCTGAAGGCATTCCTCGCAGTTTCACGGTTACCAGCAATGAAATCCTAGAGGCACTAACTGATCCCCTAAATCAGATTGTGACTGCAGTCAAAGCCGGATTAGAGCAAACCCCACCTGAACTCGCTTCTGATATTGCTGAGCGTGGCTTAATGCTTACCGGAGGCGGAGCATTGCTTCGAGACCTAGATCGCTTGTTGATGGAAGAGACTGGGTTACCAATCCATGTTGCAGAAGACCCCCTAACCTGCGTTGCTCGTGGTTGCGGTATTGCATTAGAGCGTATGGATAAATTAGGTGGAGTGTTCTCTCAAGAGTAAACGGTTAGGCGACAGAGCGGGCTATGCAACATAGTGCCCCACCCCTATTTAAGCAAGGCATACCGGCTCTTGCTAAATTAATTGTTTGTCTCGTAGTAAGTTTGGCGCTGATGGTCATTGACTTTAAATTTAAGTCATTAGACTTCATCCGCAATCAAGTTATTACTATCTTGCGGCCACTTGAGCAATTAATGCTGCTCCCCACTACCGCAGTTGCTGATAGCGCAGACTATTTCACCTCACGCTCCACTCTTGAGCGCGAAAATGGTGTGCTAAAACTACGACAAGCTGAGCTCTCTTTGCTAGCCAATCAGTCATCTTTGCTAGCAGTTGAAAATCAACATCTTAGAAACCTTCTTGAGTTACAAAAAAATGTAGGGTTCAAAACCGTGCCAGTTGAAATTCTTTTTAATCCTCCAAATCCCCTCTCACAACGTGTCGTAGTGAATCGGGGCCAAAACCAAGGCCTTAAATTAGGGTCGCCAATAGCCAATGAAATAGGTATCTTAGGGCAAGTGGTACGCCTATACGACAACTCGGCAGAGGTTTCTTTATTAGAAGATCGTGATTTTGCTGTACCAGTATTGGTCGCCCGCAATGGATTACGTGCTGCAGTTGTCGGAAGCGGTAGAAACCAATTACTTCAGCTGCGCTATTTACCCGTCGCAAGCGATCTCGAGGTGGGCGACATTCTTCTTACATCTGGGGTTGATGGAGTTTATCCGCCCGGGTTTGCAGTAGCAGTTATTACAAAGATTGAACGAAACCTTGACCAAAACTCCTCGAATGTATTTTGCAACCCAATTGCTGAAATCAATCGACATTTACAGGCCTTAGCCCTAATTTACGATCCTGAAATTGATGCCAAACCTGCTTCTGCGTTGAACGCACCTGCGCAAACTGGCGGTCGCCGTCAAACACGTCCCAAAGGGCAGCCATGATTGATTATCAAAGTGGCTACATCCTGCGCCCGGTTAATCCCAGCTTCATCTATATTAGTCTCGCGATTGCGCTGTTGCTTAATTTCTTACCATGGGGTAACCATGCCTGGGTTCCCGATTGGCTTATCGTGTGCATTATCTTTTGGAATATTCACCAACATCGCTATGTAGGCGTTATCACCGCCTTTGTTTTTGGAATTCTCATGGACATTCATAGTGGCTCACTCTTGGGAATGCATGCGTTTAGTTATTCACTAGTCTCCTACATCGCAATTGCTTGGCACAACCGCGTAACGGCATTACGTGTTTCGTCTCAAATCCTTAATGTATTTCCAATATTTGCTTTAGTTTCATTATTCCCTGTATTCATGCTGTGGGTCTTAAATGAACAAATTCATTGGCGCGGATTTTCTAGTTTGATCCAGGCGATTATTGAGGCATTGCTATGGCCGTTAGCCAATTACTTATTACTTTTGCCACAGCGAAGACCAATTGATGTTGATCCCAATCGACCTCTTTAAACGATATGTCTTCAATAAAAAAACCTGATCTCTATTCATTTCAAGAACGGGCACGAGTTGCAATAATTTTTGTTGGCCTATGTTTTGGATTATTGGCTATACGCTTGTTTTGGTTACAAATCATTAGCCATCAACAATATTCGACACTTGCAGATAGCAATCGCATTGCAATCGTACCGGTGCCCGCCAATCGAGGCTTGCTGATTGACCGCAACGGGATTGTGATTGGGCGTAATTACTCAGCACTAACTTTGGAAGTAGATGCCTCACAAATTAATGGCAACGTAGACGATCTCATCAATGAGCTTTCGGAGATTATTCAAATTAGCCCTAGAGATCGCCGAAACTTTAAACGTGCCCTCGAAGATTCTCGAAACATGGGTACATTTCCCTTGCGTTCCATGCTGACCGAAGCCGAGATGGCTCGCTTTCTAGCCAATCGATATCGCTTTCCGGGTGTTGATGTCAGCGCACGTAACTTTCGTGAATACCCCTATAACGAATTAGCATCCCATTTAATCGGTTATATCGGACGAGTTTCACAAAAAGATAAAGAAAGAATGCAAAACGAGCTTCTGGAAACGAGGGGCAGTCAAGACCCTTATGCGCTTCAGGGCGCATTTTTGCCCGGCATTCAATATGTTGGCAAAATTGGTATCGAACAAACCTATGAAAGAATTTTGCGCGGCGTTCCAGGCTATGATGAAGTAGAAATTACGGCTGGCGGTAAGCCCGTTCGTACTCTTTCAAGCACGCCATCCATCCCTGGTAAAAATGTCATTCTCTCAATTGACATTAAATTTCAAGCGCTAGTTGAGCAACTGTATGGCAAGCATCGCGGGGCCTTTGTGGCCATTGAGCCCGAAACCGGCGATATTCTAGCCTTCGTTTCAAAGCCCAATTTCAATCCCAATGACTTTGTCGAAGGAATTGATCCTGTCACTTGGAAGGAATTGAATGAGTCAAAGGAAAAACCCCTTTATAACCGGCCCCTAAAGGGTATTTATCCGCCGGCATCCACCTACAAACCTTTCATGGCACTTGCTGCGCTTGAACTTAATAAACGCAAAGCCGAAGATGCGATTGCAGATCCGGGATTTTTTACCTTTGGTAATCACACCTTTCGTGACGATAAAGTAGGCGGCCATGGAATGGTCAATATGGAAAAATCCATTGTGGAATCGTGTGATACCTACTACTACCTCTTAGCGCGCGACATGGGCGTCAACATGATGCACGATTTTATGAAACCATTGGGCTTTGGTCAGATTACTGGGATTGATTTAGAGGGTGAAGCAAAAGGTGTCTTGCCATCCACAGAGTGGAAAAAGACAGCCTTCAAAAAACCAGAGCAGCAAAAGTGGTTTGAGGGTGAGACCATCTCACTGGGTATTGGACAAGGCTATAACGCATTCACCATTTTGCAATTGGCACATGGCCTTGCAAATGTTCTCAATTATGGTGTGGTCATGAAACCTCATATTGCTAAAGCCATTGAGGATCCATTCACGCGGCAAAAGGAACTCACCACCCCCAAGGAAAGCTATCGCATTGATCTCAAGCCAGAAAATATTGAGCTTATTAAAAAATCGATGGTCGAGGTGAATAAATCAGGAACATCTGCATCGTCATTTCGTAATGCCACCTACAGTGCGGGAGGCAAAACAGGCACTGCTCAGGTATTTAGCTTGAACTCTAAAACGTATCACCACGCCTCAACCCCTGAGTTTCTTCGCGATCATGCTTTATTTGTGACCTACGCACCCAATGACAAACCAAAAATTGCAATTGCGATGGTTGTTGAAAATGCCGGTTTTGGTGCCCAGCATGCTGCGCCGATTGCGCGCAAAGCGCTTGACTATTACATTGATGGTAAATGGCCTAAGGAGATTCCGGAATGGAAAAGAGTGCCTTAGTTCGGCTTAAATTAATCCTCCTTCACCTGTTTAATGGCTTTGATGCTCGCCTGGGTTTCATTTTCTTGGCCCTTGCATTTATTAGTTTTATTGTTTTTTTATCGGCCGGGCAGGGTACCCCCGTGGCTCTTGTTGACCAAATACGTAACTTGGCCATTGCCTTTGTCATCATGTGGGCGGTTTCACAAATCCCGCCCAAATGGCTTGAAACTGCTGCGGTTTGGATCTATGGCATTGGCATTGCGCTATTAATCGCCGTTGCTCTTTTTGGATTGATTAAAAAAGGGGCCAGACGCTGGGTCAATGTTGGTATTGTTATTCAGCCATCGGAGATTATGAAGATTGCAGTACCACTCATACTCGCTTGGTATTTTCAAAAACGTGAGGGTATTCGCTCAGCAGTTGATTATCTTGTAGCAGCAATATTGCTAGCTTTACCGGTATTTCTGATTGCTCGCCAACCCGATCTTGGGACTGCACTATTGGTTCTCGCCTCGGGTCTCTATGTCATTATTTTGGCGGGCTTACCATGGCGTTGGATCATTCCCGTTGTGGCGATTGCTGGAGTTGCCATTTTATTTCTTGTTGTATTTGGTGGCAGCATATGTGCGCCCGACATCAATTGGCCACTAATTCGGGAATATCAAAAAAATAGGATTTGTACCTTACTTGATCCATCAAGCGATCCGCTTGGAAAAGGTTTTCATACCATTCAAGCAGTTATTGCGGTTGGATCGGGCGGCTTTTTTGGTAAAGGTTGGCGTGAAGGTACTCAATCCCACTTAGAATTTATTCCTGAAAAACATACCGATTTTGTCTTTGCTGTCTTTGCTGAAGAGTTTGGATTTCTTGGCAATATTCTTTTGATCCTTCTATTTTTTGCGCTTATTAAGCGTGGCTTAGCGATCTCAGTCAATGCGCCTACTTTATTTACGCGCCTCCTAGGGGGCGCCATTAGTATGATTTTCTTCACCTATGCCTTTGTCAATATCGGCATGGTCACAGGACTTCTTCCAGTGGTTGGGGTTCCGCTTCCGCTCCTCAGTTATGGCGGAACCGCCCTTGTAACGCTTGGGTTTGGAGCTGGTATCTTGATGAGCATTCATCGCCATCGACGTCTCGTACAAAGCTAAGTAGTAATAAAAACGGCAACAAAAAACCCAGCCGAAGCTGGGTTTGTAAGAGATCGCTATCGATTACTTTTTACGCTTATTGACAGCGTCTTTAAATGCCTTGCCAGCAGAAAACTTCACAGTCTTTGAAGCGGCAATTTTGAGAGGCTCGCCAGTTTTTGGATTACGGCCCATACGAGCGGCACGTTTGCCAGAAGCAAATGTTCCAAAACCGATTAATTGCACTGAGTCACCTTTAGTTACTGCTTTGATGATGTGCTCAATAGCAGAATTTAATGCGTACTCTGCTTTTGCTTTAGAAATTTCGGCATCGTCAGCAATTGCTGCGATTAAGTCTGCTTTATTCAAGTGAAGCTCCTTGTTAATTGTTCATTGTGTTGCGCATATGCGCTGGCATAATTGTAAACACAAAATGTTATAAAAATAAATAATCTTTTGAAAAAAATTGGCCGGGGATCTTTTTAGAATATGGCTAATCTAAAACAACTAAGTCAACGATAAAATACGGTGTTTCCGCAAAACACTTCGTCGGCAAACCCACGTGCTGCTCATACTGCAATGTAACTTTACGCCCCATATTGGCGTTAATCTTATTGGCAACGGCATCATTGCGCACCGAAAAGAAGAACTTTTCAGACATGGTTCCTGGCATCGAGACCATCACCAGCTCACCCTCCCAGGTCTTACAGAGCCAGCCCCGCTTGGAGAACTTTTGAACATAGCCGGCGCGTTCACCCTCAGCATAGCTCCAATGAAGCATTAGATAGGTATAGCCGGCGGTTAAAACGCCGCCAATCAGAATTAAAATAAGAAGTGATCGAAAAAAACGTGCCATACAAGTTACTGAAATAAAAAACTATCTTACTGGATTAAATTGACTAAAGAGGATGAGTTTATGATTCGCCCCATTACAGCTTCTTATTTCATTGGTGTCTGCTCCTTGCTCCTGTTTTCAGGGACCTCATTGGCCAACTCTGGCGAATCAATCTATCAGCAGGTTTGCGCAAGTTGTCATACCCCCGGGGTGGCCGGGGCCCCGAAGTTGGGCGACAAAGCCAAATGGGCCGCGCTAATTAAGGAAGGCCAGGTTCAGATTACGGCCCATGGCTACGTTGGGGTTCGTGGCATGCCCGCTAAAGGGGGAAGACCAGATTTGGGCATAAATGATTTTGCTGCATCGGTTGTCTATATGGCTAATCAATCCGGCGCAAGCTGGAAGAATCCAGATGATGCCATGTTGAAAAAAATTGATGCAGAGATTCAGCGTCGTCAGGCGCAGCTTCGTAAATAGGCGTTGGAATGGAGATTCGTCACGGTATTTTTCTGATTTTTTTAGTTTCAGCTCTATTTATTTATTTTCGGGGCAAGGTGCGCTTTGGCTTACTACGCTCCTTCACTGATTATGTGGTGTTATTAGCGCCCATCAATACATTGATTTATTTGTTTTCTAAAGTGGGTCGTAGCCCTTACCTACCCGTTAATGAGTTTCCAAAATTACAACCCCTGAAAGATCACTGGCAGATCATTCGGGATGAAGCCTTGGCTCTTCAAGATAGCGGGCAAATTCGTCAAGCAACGGGTTACAACGACATTGGTTTTAATTGCTTTTTTCGAACTGGCTGGAAACGTTTTTATCTATATTGGTACGCCAAGGATTTACCGTCGGCTGAAGAATCCTGTCCCCAAACAGTCGCTCTACTTAAGTCGATTCCAAGTATCAAGGCGGCTATGTTTGCATCGCTGCCCCCCGGAGCAAAATTAGTTCGCCATCGTGATCCTTACGCCGGGTCATTGCGCTACCATTTGGGTCTTATAACCCCGAACAGCCCACACTGTTTTATTGATGTCGATGGTGAACCCTACTATTGGAAGGATGGCGAGGCGGTTGTGTTTGATGAAACCTACATCCACTTTGCAGCCAATAATACCGACCATCAACGGATTGTCTTGTTTTGCGATATTGAGAGGCCGCTCCACACCAAAATGATGCGAAACTTTAATCGCTGGTTTGGTTTACAAGTAATGAGTGCTGCGGCCTCACAAAATGTTGAGGGTGAATCGCTCGGTTTTGTAAATGTCCTTTTTACTTATTTTTATCGACTGCGCATGCAGACGAAAAAGCTAAAGGCCTCACACCGCGAGATCTACTACATTGGCAAATGGGTTTTAATTATTAGCCTACTTTGGTTGATATTTTGGTAATGGAAAAAATTCGGGTCTCCAAACTATTATCTGAACGTGGTTTGTGTTCAAGGCGAGAAGCGGATGCCTATATTGAACAAGGTTTGGTGACTGTTGATGGCGAAGTCGTTCAAGAATTAGGTACTCGAGCTTTTCGGCACCAAACGATTGAATTGCGTTCTGGCGCCAAGCGTCAACAAGAACAACGCCTCACCATCTTATTAAATAAGCCGGTGGGTTATATTTCGCATTTAGATGACGAGCAACAATACAAGCCAGCGGCATCACTCATCATTCCAGAGAATCAATTTGTTGGCGCCGCCAATCAAACCGAACGGTCGCAATTCAGAGGCCTTGCGCCAGCGGGCCGCCTCGACATTGATTCCTCTGGTTTATTCGTTCTTACCCAAGATGGGCGAATCGCTAAGTTGTTAATCGGGGAAGATAGCCCGATTGAAAAAGAATATCTAGTTCGTGTTAGTGGCAATTTATCTGATGCGGGTTTACGCTCTTTGCAGCACGGACTATCGCTCGATGGCAAAGCACTAAAACCAGCTAAGGTGAGTTGGCAAAACGAAGATCAACTACGTTTTGTATTACGAGAGGGTCGCAAACGACAAATTCGGAGGATGTGTGAGCTCGTTGATCTCACTGTCATTGGTCTAAAACGAATCCGTATTGGTCAAATAAACCTAGGGTCACTTCCAAGCGGTCAGTGGCGTAGCTTAGGTAAGCAAGAGCACTTTTAGACGAATACAGGAAAGAGTGTCAATTGCATGGCGCGTTCGCGAACGGGCAATAATGCGGAGTACTCTGGACTATTGGCCCAACGCTTCGCATCCTCTAAGCTTGGAAAACTAAGCTCAACGAAGGTATCAAACGGTGCCGCATTTAGCTGATTCCAAAGGGGGCTGTTGCAAACCCCCCTACGCATTACTTTACCCCCATAGAGCTCAACGGTTGCACCAACCTGTACGCGATAGTCATCAAAATCTTTTGGGCTCTGGATTTTAAATATTCCGATTACATGAACGCTCATAAGGGTCCTTAATTCATCAACTGAGCATGATATCGTTCATGTAGCTCTTGGGGATTTGAAATGCTAGTATGAAGGTCTTTAAGTAAGCCATCATGCAGCCGATAGATACAGCCATGAATTGAAATGGTTTGTCCATTGGCCCAGGCATCTTGGACAATATTGGTTTGTCCAATATTAATGACCTGCTCTAATACATTAAGCTCACACAATCGATCCAAGCGAGCATTCTCTTCCTCAATGGAACAAAGTTCGTGATGATGCTTATCGTGGACATCTTTAATATGTCGGATCCAGTTGTCCGCAATTCCAATGCGGGTATTGTTCATTGCTGCAGCAATTCCTGAACATCCGTAATGCCCAACCACAATAATGTGTTTGACTTTTAAACGGTCGATTGCAAATTGAATTACCGATAGCGCATTGAAGTCAGTATGAACGACGATATTCGCGATGTTGCGATGAACAAATACTTCGCCCGGCTTGAGCCCAACAATTTGATTAGCAGGAACACGCGAATCCGAACACCCTATCCACAGATACTCGGGATTTTGCTGATCAACTAATCTTGAAAAATAATCAGGGTCAACACTCGTCACCGACTCGATCCACTGCCGATTTTGCTCAAAGAGTCGCTCAAGATCGGGCTTTGAATTGTTATTACCCATTTTTTATTCCTCAGTTAGCAATTAAGTCTAATATACAAGATCATGATAACTGCGCCCTTATGAACCATTGAAGCCATGAGAATTGTTTCAAGTTTTCTGTGTGGATTTTTTTATTCTGCTAGTGCAAAACAGCTTTGCACAAGATGCCCCTATCGAAGCGCAACCATCTAGTTTTTTGGGCCTTAAGAACGACTCCTTTTACTACAGCAAACAATCAATTTTAGAGTTATGGGCGTATCAAAACGGCTACGGAAATGATGATCTCAGCGATATGTATAAGTTACGTTTCTATCAGCCGCTCTCCATTCATCAGTGGAAAGGAATGATGCGCATTGATACCGCAATTAGCTCCACTTGGGGGCCTAATGCTCCCGGACAAAGTAGTGGTCAATTTAGTGCGGGTAATACCATGCTCACGATTTGGGGAATGCCTCCTGCATTTTTATCTAACCTGTATCTTAATTTGGGGGGTCGCATTATTTTTCCATTTGGCAACAATGGTCAGTGGGCGGTTGGCCCACAAGTAAGCGCAACATTTACTCCACAGTCTCCCAGCAAGTCCTTGCTGTCTGACTTTTCACCTTTGGTTCGCTACATGTATGGCTTTGATAGCAAAAATAATTCCTTTGCAGCCAATCCCTCACAACCCCCACTGTTGCGAACACTTCAGTTATTTCCAACCGTCGGATTGCAATTAACTCCCGCTACACAAATCCGATTTTGGGATGAGAACGGGATGCTCTACAACACAGCCGGTGGTGGTTGGTTTATACCGCTTGATGCAATGGTGACTCATTCCATCAGTAAGCATCTTTTATTTGCCGTCGGGGCCAGCAAAGAGGTAGTACAAACGTTCCAGGCCTACGATTGGTCGATCTATGGAAAAATTTCTTTACGGTTTTGAGAATGGACGCTCGATGGGCCGGGCAACAAAAAACCACCCGTAGGTGGTTCTTGTTCATCGAGGAGAAACTCCTTTTAGGCAGCAGCCTTACTGCCAGCGCCTAAAAACTCAACAATTTTCTTAGCAGTTTCAATATAGCGCTCATTCATTTTGCGATATTGAGCCAATTCCGCCATTAATGGGTTCTCAACCTGCTCAAAGGACGCATCTTCATAACCTGGGTGGTATGGCGCTTCGTCAACAAGCTTGCTATTCATAGATCCTCCAAAAGTAAAAGTAATTTGATGGAATCAATGTAGCATAGGGAATTACAAAATAAATCTATATAAATCAATAACTTATATTATTAGCATTGCTTACGAGCAGGTTTTTTGTAAGGGCTGTTTCATTTTTCAGCAAATCATTTCGTATTACGAAAAATTGAACGATTTATTTGCATCCCTCTCAATTGCCGCCATCCCCTCTGCTACCGAATATCGAGCACGGTAATCAAATGCATTCTTTGCCTTGTTGATGGAGACGGTAAATGGATAGCCCATGGTTCGCACTGCCTCACGCACAAGTGGTGGCTCGCCTTTGAGTGGCAAGTAATTCCAGCCATTTTCTGTAAATCGCGCCAAAGGCCATGCAATCGTTAGTGGGATGGATAAGGTCGGCACTGCATAAGCACCCGCCCGTAATCGTGCGCTCAGAAATTCGCGCAGAATCATTCGCTCCGCGTCCCGAATAAAAAATGCTCCGCTAGCAACATTTGCTGTTAGTACTTGCAAGACAGCTTGGCATAAATTTCCGATATAACAGGTGGAGTAGGAATAGCGACCATGACCAAACCAACCAAACTGTCCACGATCTGCAGCAGGTCCGATTTGGCGATCGATCATATCTCCGCTACCCCAAACAAGAGCGGGTCGTAACGCAATCGTGCTTAAAGAACCCGACGCGCTCGACAGCACTAATTGTTCAGCTTGCGCTTTTGAATGGGCATAACGTAATGAATCTTGATAGCAAATTAATATATCTTCTGTCGCATTTTCGATTGGCACAGGATCATTGAGCACCACATTTGCACAACTCATGTAAATAAATTTCCGAATACTCTCTTGAGTTGCGGCCTCAAGCAAGCGTTTCGTCAACTGAATATTAAGATTTTCATAAAGCAATTTTGGGCCCCAAAGCCCAACGTGAGCCGCACAATGAATCACGCAATCGTGGCCACGAATCAATGATCGCAAATCATTCGTCAATAGAAGATCGATCTGGGCCGTATTAACCCCACGCTGATTTAAAGATTTCGCATGCGCCTCAGATCTGGCGGTCGCACTTACCGAATAACCTTCCTCTAAAAGGCGGCTTACCAAATGCCGCCCTATAAATCCGGTGGCGCCAGTGATTAATATTTTCATCTTTGCTATGCTAGCGTAGTTCATTTACATAGAAAATTAATTACTCTTGAGTATTTATTGGATTTCACTACTTCTTGCGGGCGCCTGTGAAATAGGCTGGCCCTTAGGATTAAAGCTTGCTGATCTACCCAATATGAAAATTTGGGGCATTGGCATTGCTGTGATCAGCATGGCGCTAAGCGGGGCGCTGCTTTGGTACTCTCTAAAGGAGATTCCGATTGGAACGGCCTATGCCGTTTGGACATCAATTGGAGCAGTGGGTACGTTTACTCTGGGGGTCTTGGTTTTTGGTGACCCGAATATTCCAATTCGCTGGATTGGTGTTGTGCTAATTCTGCTTGGCGTGATCCTGCTCAAAATGGGTTGATGCTCACTGCGTTTTAACCCTCAAGCTCAATTTGCAATGCTTTCATGAGCTCACAAACTTTAAGTGCTCGCGCTTTATAAAAAGCGGCTCCCGCCCATAGGCTTTGATGCTCGGCATTATGTGAACGAGCTGCGGCTTGGCGTAATGCGCCCGTTAATGTATTTTGTATTGGAAATGGCAGGGTTGGCTTACCTTCCATATGTCGAGTAAACGCATTCTCAATACCCCGAGCCCAGCGCCCTGAGAAGCCTTTTGTAAAAATACTTGATTGCGAATTCTCGGCTAAGAGAAGACCCTTATATTCGGAAGAGGCCCCGGATTCAGTGCAAGACAAAAAAGCGGATCCCATTTGAACAGCGCTAGCTCCACAATCTAAAGCCTTTCGAATATCGCTGCCGTCCATAATGCCCACGGCAGCAACTAC
>VGIH01000006.1 GCA_016867965.1 Betaproteobacteria bacterium
AGCTGACCTAGCAATAAAAAATCGATATAAAACAGTTGGTTACTGATTAGAGTGAAGGGTTAACCCGCTTTCACTTTTACCGAGGCTTTGCTAGAATCCAACCTATGCCTATTCGTAAGCACATGATCCGTTTACCTTTTCAGTTCCTGACCGCCATGGTTTTGGGTGGGGTTGCGTCGATTGCGAGTGCGAATACTGCTATCGATACAGCAGCCAAAGAAGCCCCAAAGCCAGAGGTTCGGATTGAGGCTAATTCTTCCTACTTTGCTCGGTTTACCCATCAGGTGGTCGATTCTGTATCAAGCAACACGGAAGCACTTATTAACGAGGCAATGCAATTGATTGGAGTTCGGTATCGCTGGAATGGCGATCTACCACAATCTGGTTTGGATGCGAGTGGTTTTGTGCGATTTGTGTTTAGAGACAAACTAGGATTTTTGCTCCCACCCAAGTCCTCACAAATGAGCAAGGTTGGAAAGCCCATTTCACGTGAGGAGTTAGAGCCTGGTGATTTGGTTTTCTTTAACACCATGCGCTTGACCTTCTCGCACGTTGGCATCTACGTAGGTGATAACAAATTTATTCACTCCCCATCCAAAGGCTCGTCTGTACGAATTGATGATTTGGCGAGTGCTTATTGGGATAAGCGTTTTGACGGCGCTAGACGTTTAGACGGTAGTGATCAGCTAAGTCCTGCTGAGCGCAATAAACTCATTCAGGAAGCGAAAAAATTACGTGCTCAACCACGTAAGCTTTAATTCCTTTTTATCTCCCGAAGCTTTTCTTTAATCTCGCTGACTTTTTCTTGAGTGGCAAGCTCGCCAGCAAGGATTGCGGCGTTACGCGCTCTAAAATCAGCACTCCCCATCTGCTTGAGTTGAGGTGTAATCACAATATCTGCCTTTGCTAGCTCATATTGATTGATACTGTGCTGCATGATGCTGATGGTCTGTTGCAATAAACCAAGGGTGCCTGTGGCATTAAATGCGCTTGCATCGGAAGAGATATTGACGGCAATCACAAAAGTGGCGCCCATCTCATGCGCATAACGAACTGGCACGGGAGCGACTAATCCGCCGTCGACATATTCACGCCCTTGAATCAGTGCTGGCTGAAAGACACCAGGTACGGCGCAGGATGCACGCACTGCTAAACCAGTATCGCCTCGACGAAAGAGAACGCCTTTACCCGTTTGCAATTCAGTGGCAATAATTCCGAGGGGCATGGCCATTTGCTCGATCGTCTTATTCTGGACCTCGCGGTTAACCATGCTTTGTAAGGCATCACCTTTAATCAATCCGCCAAAGCGTCCAGCAAACGGATAGGCCCAGTCTGCAAGAGCTGCCTCATCCAAATTGAGCCCAATCCGATTGAGTTCAAGGCCGCTATAACCAGAGGCGTACAGAGCGGCAATCACACTTCCAGCGCTCGTACCGACCACAAGATTAGGACGAATTCCTTGTGCTTCGAGAGCCTTAATCACCCCAATATGCGCAAAGCCACGTGCAGCTCCGGAGCCAAGAACCAGTGCAATGACTGGTGGTTTAGGGCTTTCACGAAATAAGCCACATGCGGGGAGAGCGCTAATTCCTGCAAGACCTAAGCCTTGCAAAAATCCGCGACGATTTGGAGAAAATAGCGACATTTGGCTATTGTATTGAGCCTCCCCTATAATGGGAGAATAGGTGTAAATTGCCTCGCAAGCGACTTGACCTCCTTGGATGGCTGGCCTCTCCCCCGAATAAGAATTGATGTGAGTTGCCCGCGCAGTCCAGATAACACCCCAACCTTTTTTGACGATTGTGAATAAGTCTCTAAACAGCTTAGCTGTTTAATACAACATATGGATACCGATCACTACAAGCGGGTCATAGAGACCGCCTTAATTTGCGCCCAAGAACCATTAACGGTGAATGAGCTAAGCCGACTCTTTGTGGACCCGCCCTTGGTCAATACAGACCTGCAGAATATTTTGTTAGAGATCCAGAAAGAATGGCAAGACAAAGGGATGGAGCTTGTCAGCATCGCAACTGGCTGGCGTTTTCAAAGCCGTCTTCAGATGCGCGAGTATTTGGATCGGCTCACCCCAGAAAAGCCGCCAAAGTATTCTCGGGCGGTTTTGGAGACCCTAGCGATTATCGCCTATCGCCAGCCCGTCACCCGTGGAGAGATTGAAGAAGTGCGTGGCGTGGTAGTTAGCAGTAATGTGATGCGTCAGTTGGAAGATCGTGGCTGGGTGGAAGTGGTTGGTCATAAGGAGACTATTGGTCGTCCCGGTCTTTATGCCACCACCAAACAATTTCTAGATGATTTGGGTTTAAAAGATTTACAAAGTTTGCCGATGCTCGAGGATGGCTCCATATCCGCAGAAGCCTTAGGACAAGCCGTGATTGAGTTTGATGTCGATGCTACGGTGGAAACCGTGATTCCGCTTGAGTCACCCTCTGAGAGTGCTGAGAATGACAAATCCTGAAAACGATTCGTCCATCGTTAATACGAGCCCAGATTCAGTCGACGGCGCTACTTCCCGCGATGAGGGGGGCGAACAGCGCAAAGACCGGGGCCCAAGGCGGTTTAATAAGTTCAATAACAAATCGCGTCCAGGCAAGTTCAATAAAAATAAGCGTCATTCAGGAGGATCCTCGAATGAAAATCCAACAGCACCTGCTCCAGTTTCTCCTGAACTAATCGCTGAGACCGAAGCATTATTTGCATCGGTGGTTTCCGGTGAGTTTGACGCTGCTCTCGAAGCGCCTGAACCTGTCTTGCAAGCAGTTAGTGATGATCCAACACAGATCTCTCATGAGGCTGGCGTCGAGCGTCGTGCGAGCAAGGCGGGCGAGGAAGATTCCGAAGAGTCGGAGTCTTTAAGTGATCTTGAGCGTTTGCAATTTGCGAGCGTCGATGAGTTACCACTGAGTTTACGCGATGAAGTTTGGTCTGATTTGGATGGTTTAGATGATGACGCAGATGATGAGGATACGGTTAAGCTCCATAAGGTCTTGGCCGATGCTGGAATGGGATCACGTCGGGAGATGGAAGATCTCATTATTCAAGGTCGTGTGTCAGTGAACAGCATGCCTGCCCACATTGGTCAGCGCGTTGGCCCGAGCGATATTGTTCGCATCAACGGTAAGGTCGTGCATCGCAAGATCCCAACAAAACCACCTCGTGTGATTCTGTATCACAAACCCGCCGGAGAAATTGTGAGTCAGGCAGACCCCGAAGGGCGCCCTAGCGTGTTTGATCGCTTACCAAAACCTCGCCAAGGTCGCTGGATTGCTGCAGGTCGTTTGGATTTCAACACCGAGGGACTATTACTCTTCACGACCTCTGGTGAACTGGCAAATCGATTGATGCACCCACGCTACGGCGTTGAGCGTGAATACGCGGTGCGTATATTGGGTGAGTTATCGGCTGAGTCTGCCGAACAACTAAAAACGGGCATTACCCTTGATGATGGACAGGCGCGTTTCTTACGCTTGAGTCAAGGCGGTGGTGATGGTGCGAATCGTTGGTATTCGGTTGCATTGACCGAAGGACGTAATCGCGAAGTGCGTCGCATGTTTGAGGCAACCGGGCACGTGGTATCCCGTCTGATTCGAACCCGTTACGGCATTTTTATGCTGCCACCGCGTTTGCGACGTGGTAAGTGGGAAGAGGTACCGATGGAAAGCGTGGCTCAACTCATGCGCATGGCAGGTCTGAAGCTGCCCCAAAATATGGCAAAAGAAAAAGGTCAGATTCAAGGCCGATCATCGCGGATGGATTCAGCAAGTGATCCAAATTTTCAGCCTGATCCGATGCAAACCTCAGTGTCGTATTGGGGATCCAAGGAGGCGCTCACACTAGCTACTCACCACGGAAATGGGGTATCGCATTTACCTGGTCAGGGACGAGGTACAAATGGTGGCGGAGGACGCGGCGGCTTTGGACAAAAACCATCGCACTCGAAAGGGGGGAAATCAGGTTCACCCCGTTCTAAGGGTCAAAAGGTTCATCACGCCAGTGGCTTTAGCGCCCCATCGGATAATAACGCTGGGGGTCAACGGCGGCCCAATAAGGTTAAGCCGTTCAAGGGTCCTCGTAAGCCTCGGAATCCGAGTGAAAGTTTCTGATTTCTCAGTGATTTTTCTGATTAAGGTATAATTATTTAATACACCGGCTGATGTTGACATCAACGTAAGCTGGCCTGTTCTGGTAATGAGGAATATGGGCTTGTAAGCCCATTTTTTTTTGCCAAATGCGTTGTAAAAGCGGTTTTATAACAGCGGTTGATTTGTGGGGAAGATGTGAAAGAACAGCAGATTATTTCTGCCGAGGTGCGCAATTTGGGCTACTCGCTCGTTGATATCGAGCGGGAGGGTCGTGGTTTATTGCGAGTCACGATTGAGAACCCCGACTATGAGCGCATGATTACCGTTGAGGATTGCGAGAAGGTGAGTCATCAGTTGACCTACACCTTTGCTGTTGAGAACGTGCCGTATGAGCGACTCGAGGTATCTTCACCTGGATTAGATCGACCGATTAAGACCGGTGATGATTTTGTTCGGTTCGCAGGTTTAGAGATTGAACTGAAGTTACGAGTTGCAGTGGGTAATCGAAAGAATTTCAAAGGGGTGTTACAAGGCTTGATGTCTGGGGCTGTCAACACACCGGATGCGAAGTTTAGTTTGTTATTTGAGGCGAGTGATGGATCTCCAGCCGAACTGGAATTTAGTTTGTCTGAAGTAGAAAAAGCTCGTTTGGTCCCTGTTATTGATTTCAAAGGAAGAAAATCATGAGTCGTGAAGTTCTCATGTTGGCAGAAGCTCTGGCCCGTGAAAAAAATGTTGATCGTGAGATCGTGTTTGAAGCGCTTGAGTTGGCTCTGGCCTCAGCAACCAAAAAACGGTACGCCGAGGACGTTGATATTCGGGTTTCGATTGATCGTACCAGCGGCGAGTACGAGACCTTCCGACGTTGGTTAGTGGTGCCCGACGAGGCTGGTCTTCAAGAGCCCGATAAGGAAATTTTGCAATTTGAGGCCAAAGAGCAGATCTCTGATATTGAGACGGGCGATTACATTGAAGAGCAAATCGAATCCTTAGCCTTTGGCCGGATTGGCGCCCAAGCAGCTAAGCAAGTGATCTTGCAACGCATTCGCGATGCTGAACGCGAGCAGATTTTGAATGACTATCTGGAGCGCGGTGAAAAAATTATGACCGGCACCGTCAAGCGGGCTGACAAAAATGGCCTGATCGTGGAATCGGGTCGTGTCGAGGCATTGTTACGTCGCGATCAAATGATCCCCAAAGAGAACTTGCGCTCTGGCGATCGCGTGCGCGCCTATATTCTGAAAGTGGATCGTGAAGCACGTGGACCCCAAATTGAACTGTCGAGAACATGCCCTGACTTCTTGATTAAGTTGTTTGAGAACGAAGTGCCTGAGATCGAGCAACGTTTACTTGAAATTAAGGGTGCTGCTCGTGATCCTGGAATCCGAGCCAAGATTGCGGTCGTGACCCATGACAAACGCATTGATCCGATTGGTACCTGCGTTGGTGTGCGCGGTACCCGTGTGACTGCAGTTCGTAACGAAGTCGCGGGTGAGGCCGTTGATATCGTTCTATGGTCTGAAGATCCAGCTCAATTTGTGATTGGTGCATTAGCACCGGCACAGGTGTCATCGATCGTGGTTGATGAAGAGCGTCATACCATGGATGTGGTGGTTGATGAAGAAAACTTAGCAATCGCGATTGGTCGTAGTGGTCAGAACGTACGTTTAGCCAGCGAGTTAACTGGCTGGCAAATTAACATCATGACCCCAGAAGAATCTGCTGAGAAGTCTGAAAAAGAATCCGTGGCGGTGCGCCAACTCTTTATGGACAAACTCGATGTGGACCAAGAGGTTGCTGATATTTTGATCGAAGAGGGCTTTAATTCGCTTGAGGAAGTTGCCTACGTACCACTTTCTGAGATGCTTGAGATCGACGCATTTGACGAGGATACCGTCAATGAGTTACGGACTCGTGCACGTGACTCCTTGCTGACCATGGAGCTGGCAAAAGAAGAGCGTCTTGAAGAGGTCTCTCAAGATTTGCGGTCGCTTGACGGTCTCTCCACAGAATACATTGCAACTTTAGCCGAGAACCAAGTGCATACACGCGATGATCTGGCTGGATTGGCTGTAGATGAGCTCGTTGAAATAACGGGTATGGATGAAACAGCAGCCAAAACGCTCATTATGAAGGCGCGCGAACATTGGTTTAATGCATGAGGGGAAGCGCATGGCGACAACAACTGTAAAAGCATTAGCCGAGGAACTTAAACGAAGTCCTGCCGATTTATTGGTTCAACTTAAAGCCGCAGGAATCGACAAGGAGTCCGGGGCTGACAAGATTACCGATAAAGATAAGACCGCGTTACTTGCTTACCTTCAAAAGGCACACGGTAGTGCGGAGACCGGGACACGCAAAAAGATCACGCTGACCAAGCGTGAGACCAGTGAAATCCGTCAAGCGGATTCGGCAGGACGAACCCGTACCGTACAAGTTGAGGTGCGTAAAAAGCGTGTCTTAGTAAAACGTGATGATGCTGCCAAGGCTGATGAGTCGACTGAAGTAAAACCGGCTGCGGCAGTTGAGACCAAGCCCATTCTTTCGGACGAGGAGTTAGAAAAGCGTGCCGCAGAGGCTGCTCGTCAGGCTGAACTCTTAGCGCGGCAAGAAGCTGAGATGAAAGCGGCGAGTGAAGCCAAGCAGAAAAAGGGTGAGACTGAGCAAAAACCGAGCAAACTCGACTCTGAGAAAGAGGCTGCTAGTAAGGAGCGGGCCAAAAAAGAGCTAGCCGAACTACAAACACGCCGTGCTGCAGCTGAACGAGAGGTGTCAGCGATTCGGGACATGATGAGCACCCCAGCACGCGTGCTTAAAGCTCAGAGTGAGATCGCCAGTGAGGAAGCCAAGAAAGGCACGTTACATAAGCCCGTCAAAGCTGATGGCGGCGAAGATAAGAAAAAGCCCACCAAGGTTGGTGGCAAACTGATTAAATCTTCTGAAACATCTTCTACATGGCAAGAAGAGGGCGCAAAGCGTAAGGTTGGCTTAAAAACACGCGGTGATCTAACCGGTGGCTTAGGTGGCGGATGGCGAACAGGAGGCGGTCGCAAGAAGCAACAGCATCAAGAAGACAATCCAGCAAGCAATTTCCAGGTGCCCACAGAACCGATTGTGCGTGATGTACATATTCCTGAGACCATTACGGTAGCTGATTTGGCACATAAGATGTCGGTCAAGGGTGCTGAGGTTATTAAGTTACTCATGGGCATGGGTCAGATGGTGACTATTAACCAAGTATTAGATCAAGACACTGCGATGATCATCGTTGAAGAGATGGGCCATAAAGCCCACGCTGCTAAATTGGATGACCCAGAGATTGATCTTGGTGCGGCGGCAGAAGATGCTCCATTAATGCCAAGACCCCCAGTTGTGACTGTGATGGGTCACGTCGATCATGGCAAAACATCGCTCCTGGATAAGATCCGAGTTGCGAAAGTAGCCGCTGGTGAAGCGGGTGGTATTACCCAGCATATCGGCGCGTATCACGTCGAGACCCCGCGTGGAGTAATCACTTTCTTAGATACCCCTGGCCATGAAGCCTTCACAGCAATGCGTGCACGCGGTGCAAAGGCGACCGATATCGTAATCTTAGTGGTGGCTGCCGATGACGGCGTGATGCCACAAACGCGTGAAGCGATCCATCATGCGAAAGCAGCGAATGTGCCACTCGTTGTTGCAATTAATAAGATTGATAAGCCCGAAGCAAATCCTGATCGTGTGAAAACCGAACTGGTGAGCGAAGAGGTGGTACCTGAGGAATATGGCGGTGACTCACCATTTATTGGGGTATCCGCAAAGACTGGCGAAGGTATTGATGCCTTGCTTGAAAACGTGCTGTTACAAGCCGAGGTATTGGAGCTCAAGGCTCCTAAAGAGGCGCCTGCACAGGGTATCGTAATTGAAGCTCGTCTGGATAAAGGCCGTGGTCCGGTCGCTACGGTCTTGGTTCAATCGGGCACCTTAAAGCGCGGCGATATGTTGTTGGCCGGTCAGTCTTATGGTCGTATTCGGGCGATGTTGGATGAGAACGGCAAATCAAGTAATGAAGCAGGACCATCCATACCGGTCGAGATTCAAGGATTATCGGAAGTGCCCGATGCTGGAGAGTCATTCCAGGTAGTCGCCGACGAGCGTAAGGCCCGTGAGATTGCACTGTTCCGTCAAGGTAAGTTCCGAGACGTCAAGTTGGCTAAACAACAGGCGGTCAAGTTAGAGAACATGATGGAGACCATGGGCGAGGGCGTTGTCGAAGCGAAGATCCTTCCAATCATTATTAAAGCTGATGTACAAGGTTCGCAAGAAGCGCTGGCTCAGTCATTGCAAAAACTTTCGACTGATGAGGTGAAGGTGCAGATCGTGCATGCTGCCGTTGGTGGCATTACCGAAACCGATGTCAATCTTGCGATCGCCTCGAAAGGCGTGATTATTGGTTTTAATGCCCGAGCAGATGCGGTAGCACGTAAACTTGCCGAGAGTAACGGTGTTGATATTCGGTATCACAACATTATTTATGACGCGGTCGATGAAGTGAAGGCGGCCTTAAGCGGCATGTTGACCCCAGATAAGAAGGAAGAAATTACTGGCTTGGTTGAAATTCGTCAGGTCTTCCTTGTCTCCAAGGTTGGCGCCATTGCAGGTTGTATGGTGCTCGATGGGATCGTGCGCCGCAACTCACGGGTTCGCTTATTACGAGATAACGTTGTAGTGTGGACCGGCGAACTCGACTCCCTAAAGCGCTTCAAAGATGATGTGAAAGAAGTGAAAGGCGGCTTTGAGTGCGGTCTCTCCTTGAAGAATAACAACGACATTCAAGAGGGTGACCAACTCGAGATCTTTGAAGTGACTGAAGTGGCTCGAACCCTTTAATCATCATGCATAAAACAAGCCCTCATCGTCACCAGCGTCTTGCGGATCAAATTCAGCGTGACTTAGCCGAATTGATCCCCCGGGAATTGCGTGACCCCTTGAATGGTTTGATTACCATTCAGGCGGTAGAACTCTCGCCTGACCTCGCGCATGCAAAGGTCTACTTCACAGTTTTGGGTGGCGACCCACAGTATGCGTTGGGATCGTTACAAGAAAAAGCAGGTTATTTGCATTCCTTACTCTTTAAACGGATGCACACTCATACTGTCCCCACCTTGCATTTTGTATTCGATACCTCGATTGAGCGGGGCGCAGAGATGTCACGATTAATTGATCAGGCATTGGGCTCAAAGCCTAATTAATTGTGATGGCGCAACGAATTGATGGGGTAGTTTTGCTTGATAAGCCCAATGGAATGAGCTCGCAAAGTGCGGTGACTGCAGTCAAGCGCTATTTTCAGGCAGAAAAGGCTGGTCATACAGGCACCTTAGACCCGATGGCGACTGGTTTATTGCCTATTTGTTTGGGTGAGGCCACCAAATACTCACAAGATCTTTTAGATGCGGATAAGACCTATATCGCAACCGTGCGATTTGGGATCGAAACCGACACTGGCGATGCCGAAGGTCAAGTGTTAACCGAGCGATCGACTGCTGAAGTAGCAGATGATTTGATGGCCAAAACATTATTAGAAGCAATCTTGCCGACATTTATGGGTGAAATTGAGCAGATTCCACCGATGTACTCCGCATTAAAACGAGATGGCAAACCTCTTTATGAATACGCGCGCTCGGGTGTGGAGATTGAACGTGAGCCCCGAAGAATTACCATTTACTCGATTCGTATAGTCGCTATTCATTGGCCGCATGTAGAGATCGAAGTCCATTGCAGTAAGGGAACGTATATCCGAGTCTTGGCGCAAGATATTGGCAATTCACTAGGCTGTGGTGCGCATTTGAGTGCATTGCGACGTACCAAGGTTGGCCACCTCAGTCTCGAGCAGGGCTGTACCCTGGAGACCCTTGAAAATACCCCTAAGGTATTACTTCCAGTGGATGCACTATTGCAAACTCTACCTGAGTTGACGGTGGATGACCAACAGGCCAAACGCCTGGAAATGGGTCAGCGCGTACCATGCGCAATCAATCGTGCTAGCCAGTGGGCAAATTCTTTATTTCGGATTTATCGCAGCCAAGCTTTACCGCAAAACTTTATTGGAACGGCAGATTGGCGCAGCGGGGTGTTACACCCCCGTCGGTTTATCGCCCAACGGCTTCTGAACCAAAACTAATTTATCTTTTTGTAAAGCAACTCATGACAAAACGCGCACTTCGTAATATCGCCATCATCGCCCACGTTGACCATGGCAAAACGACTCTTGTTGATCAACTTTTACGGCAGTCCGGAACTTTTCGCTCCAACGAAAAAATCTCTGAGCGCATTATGGATTCCAATGATCTCGAGAAAGAGCGTGGTATCACCATCTTGGCTAAAAACTGCGCGGTGGAGTATGAGGGTACGCACATTAATATTGTTGATACCCCGGGTCACGCTGATTTTGGTGGCGAGGTTGAGCGCGTTCTTTCAATGGTCGATGGCGTATTGCTGTTGGTAGATGCAGTTGAAGGCCCGATGCCCCAAACACGTTTTGTAACCAAGAAAGCGCTTGCCTTGGGTTTAAAGCCCATCGTTGTGATCAATAAAGTGGATCGTCCCGGAGCCTGTTGTGATTATGTGATTAATGCAACCTTTGAGCTTTTTGATAAATTGGGCGCAACCGAGGAGCAGTTGGACTTCCCAGTAATCTATGCTTCTGGCTTAAATGGCTATGCAGGTACTGATGAGAATGTGCGCTCTGGCGATATGCGCCCACTGTTTAATGCAGTACTAACGCATGTGCCGGTGCGCGATGATGAAATCAATGCCCCGTTGCAGTTGCAGATTTCATCAATTGATTACAGCAACTATGTCGGCAAAATTGGTGTGGGCCGGATTCGGCGCGGCAAAATTAAACCCGGTACTGATGTGGTGTGTGTTAATGGACCGGATGGAACCCCCTTTAAGGGCCGTATTAATCAAGTACTAAAGTTCAAAGGGCTCGAGCGCGAAGTGGTTGATGAGGCCATTGCCGGCGATATTGTCTTAGTGAATGGCATTGAAGATTTAGCAATTGGTACCACGATCTGTGCACCCGATCAGGTTGATGCTTTACCGATGCTCAAGATCGATGAACCAACTCTCACCATGAACTTCATGGTAAACACAAGTCCTCTTGCCGGGCGTGAGGGCAAGTTTGTTACTAGCCGACAAATTCGGGAGCGTTTAGATCGTGAGCTTAAATCCAATATGGCATTGCGGGTCCGCGATACCGATGACGACACCATCTTTGAGGTATCAGGTCGGGGCGAGCTCCACCTCACCATTTTGGTTGAGAACATGCGACGTGAAGGGTATGAGTTAGCTGTATCACGACCCCGTGTGGTGTTTCATGAGGAAGATGGCGTGAAATTAGAGCCCTACGAGAACCTCACGGTGGATGTTGAGGATGCGACGCAGGGCGGGGTCATGGAAGAGTTGGGTAAGCGCAAAGCTGAACTGCTGGATATGGTGAGCGATGGTAAGGGCCGTACCCGTCTTGAGTATCGGGTTCCAGCCCGAGGTTTAATTGGATTTCAGGGTGAGTTTATGACCCTCACCCGTGGTAACGGACTCATGAGCCATAACTTTGATTCCTATGGTCCTGTAAAAGAGGGTATCTTGGGTGAGCGCCACAATGGTGTATTGATTAGCCAGGATGATGGTGACGCGGTTGCTTATGCACTATGGAAACTGCAAGATCGTGGCCGCATGTTTGTATCCCCTGGCGATCCTCTCTACGAAGGCATGATTATTGGGATTCATAGTCGTGACAATGATTTAGTGGTGAATCCCATCAAAGGAAAGCAACTCACCAACGTACGGGCCTCTGGTACGGATGAAGCGGTGCGCCTCGTACCACCGGTACAACTCACCTTGGAATATGCCGTGGAATTCATTGCCGATGACGAGTTGGTTGAGGTGACCCCCAAGAGCATCCGCTTACGTAAGCGCTTTCTGAAAGAGCATGAGCGTAAGAAGGCCTCGCGCGAGGAAGTGTAAGCCTTTCATTCCCCTTTGGAAAAATGTAGTAACATTGCTACATTTACTGGATTGTGGGGAATGAAATGCCAAAGACCTTATCAAGCCGCGAATTTAATCAAGATACCAGCGGTGCCAAGAAGGCCTGTCAATCAGGCCCAGTCTTCATCACCGATCGAGGCAAGCCTTCGCACGTGCTGATGCGATACGAAGATTACCAACGTGTGATTGGTCAACAAAAAACCATCCTTGATCTTGTGGGTATGCCTGGATTGGCTGAGATTGAATTTGAGCCTGCGAAAATAAAATGCTTTACGAAGCCAAGCGATCTTTCCTAATGTATCTTCTCGACACCAATGTCATCTTGGAGCTCAGAAAAGCCGGTACTTCCAAAATGAATCCACAGGTTCATGATTGGGCACAATCAATTGACCCAACCCGTTTATTTCTCTCAGTGATTAGCATTCTAGAGATCGAACAAGGCATTCTGTCCGTAATGCGCCGAGATAAAAAGCAGGGCCAGTTATTAAAAAAATGGCTGATGCAAATGATTCTCCCGGTATTTGCTGATCGGATTATTCCAATCGATGTTCCAATTGCATTGCGTTGTGCAGATCTCCATGTTCCTAATCCATCTTCTGAGCGGGATGCCATGATTGCAGCGACAGCGATCGAGCACCGCTTGACTTTGGTGACGCGTAATACTGGTGATTTTGATTCAACTAAATTGAAGTTGATCAATCCTTGGTACTGATTGCATGAGCATCAAGCGTTTAGCTGTCGCTCCCATGATGGAGTGGACTGATCGCCATTGTCGATCATTTCATCGAATGCTGACCAAGCGTGCTGTGCTGTATACCGAGATGGTGACTACAGGGGCGCTTTTGCATGGGGACCAGCCTCGTCATTTGGATTTTAGTCAGGAAGAGCACCCGATCGTTTTACAACTTGGCGGCAGCGATCCGGCTGAGCTCGCTCAATGTGCAGCACTTGCCCAACAATGGGGCTATGACGAGATCGATCTCAACTGCGGTTGCCCCTCAGAGCGCGTGCAAAAGGGTGCATTCGGAGCGTGCTTGATGGCCGAGCCTGAGCTCGTTGCCCAGTGTGTGAGTGTGATGCGTGCCGCCTGCGATCTACCAATTTCAGTGAAGCATCGCTTGGGTCTTGATCAAATGGATGCGGCCCAGTCGCCGCGCGACTATCAATTTGTATTGGATTTTGTACTGGCAGTCGCGGCCACAGGAGCAACCCAGGTAACGATTCATGCGCGTAATGCGGTCTTAAAAGGCTTATCCCCGAAAGAGAATCGGAGCAAACCACCTCTGCACTACGACGTTGCTAAGCAACTGCGTCGCGATGCTCAAAAGCAGTATCCAAATCTTCGTGTACTACTTAACGGTGGCCTAGAATCCAATGAGCAGATTGCACAATATTGGAATGATTTTGGTGGTTTTATGATCGGCCGTGCTGCTTATCATTTTCCGGCGATGCTATTGGGCTGGGATGATCTAGTCGAAAGTGATGGTAATGCAGTAGGTTATCTCTTTAGTGAGGCGGACTGGCACCGGATTCAAATCGGTTTGGTTGAGTACAGTCAAGCATGGCTGGCCAAGTGCAATGCACATCGCAAAGACTTCTATTTGGGAGCGATTACTCGGCACATCATGGGTCTCGCTCACGGTCGTGCGGGATCTCGCCGTTGGCGTCAACGTTTATCCGATCACCATGCCTTGGCACGGGTTAAAACACAGGATGCCATCGAAAACTTCTTTTTGGAGGCCAGTATGGAGTTGGGGGATTGGGCGCTATTTGAACCCCTATCAATCGGTTCGAGAGCATAGTCGTTATAATACTTATGTAGCAATGGTGGACGTAGCTCAGTTGGTAGAGTCCCAGATTGTGATTCTGGTTGTCGCGGGTTCGAGTCCCGTCGTTCACCCCATTTAGCTACTGACTAGGCCTTACGTCAATCACTTCGATAATCGCTGTATTGCGATCTGCCTCCCCGATTATTCGTTCACTGCGGTCTTGAACGGTCGGTATCACAATTTCTTCACAAATTGGTTTAGAACTAAAGACGTTAAAGAAACTGCAATCTTTTTTGGTTACTGCAGATGTGGCGTGTTCGAGGGGAGAGCGCCCTGTGGTGACTGTTGATGTAACACTTACCGCGGTCATGGGGCTTGCTGCTGCGGCAGATCCTGCAGCAGTACCCGCGCTACTTGCTGCTGCCATGATGGGTGCGGCGCAGCCTTGTAAACCTGAAATACTAAGAATACTAAGAAGTGCAATGAAAATGTAGAGAAGGGAGACCGACCCTTGATGGGTAGTTGAAGGCTTGATTGAACTAGTTAGGTCGATAGGCAAGGTTATAGACTCCAGTTGGCCAATCACCACTCGCGATTGCCTCAAAGCTGCTATCGGGTGTCTTGATGTCCTCAACCACCTTGCCAGTACCCCGTTTACCTGACATAAATTTAACCTCTAGTGGTCGGTATTGAACCTGTCCGCAGTGGTATTCATTTAGACCAATGATGGAGTTCACTGGTGATTTAGTTTTTGGCTCAACTCCCGGTTTCTTAAGATCGAGCATCGATAGAACTTGGACCTTATCGCCTGACTTCTTGATGCTGGATTTATCAATCAAAACGGTTATGAACTCATTGCTTCCCAGTTCATCCCAAGCGCCGAAGGCAAAACTGGAGCTTAGGGTGAAGATGCAAGTAATTAGAAGTTTAAGACGTGTTTTCATCATGATCCTGTACAGTTCTACTGATTGTAATGGGTCAACGCGACAACTCAAAACGACTTAGCTTTTAAGACCAATTCACGCTGAACCTGCTTAGGCTTCATCGCCAATGGAATTAATTGATTCGTTGCCCATGAGGCGCTCAAATTGCGATAGCGATGACTTTGAACCCAACCCGACTGACCGGTAGGAAGCATAAAAGCCGATTGTTCTGGATCATTGAGGTCATAGATCGCCCTCAGACTTGGCGCATGATTAGCCTGGAATGGCGCTTTTGGATTGTTCAGAACTGGACGACCCACATTGACCGTAAAGGCATCCCCTGGAAATGGAATGCTGACATTGAAGAACTCCGCTAAGAAGGGAATGTTTTTGAAGGGGCGATGTTCAGACACAGCGTGATGCGCTGTTCCCCAACGCCAATCAGTACTCGATTTTCCGTAGCGTTGGCTCAAATCATTGAGCGCTCGTTGCAGAGCCAGATTAGCGGCACCTTGGCAATTTTCTCGTTCTGCGGTAGTGTGCACATCGCACCAGGGGCTATTGGGATTAGTTGTTTGCTCAATCAGAGCGGCCCTAAACGAGCGTCTGCCATATTCCTCAGTAAACGAATCACCTAAACGGGAGAACAGAATGCGCGTTAATTGATCAACCCAAGCATTAAACACCAAAGCGGATACAGAATCCGTACTCATGGTTCCATTAAAACCATCGATGGCTGGCTGGATACTGGACTGCAGAGCATGACCTGAGCGCGCATTCTTAAATAAAGGCAAGAGTGCTTGCGCTCCAAGGGAGAGAACATCGCCTTGCATAGCCTGCATCGAGGTACGATCATGCTGATCTTTCTCCCCAATCATGGTTGCAATACGGTCATAACGAAAGGGCAAGTCCCAATCTCCGGTTAGTGGATTGGGATTGCTTGCAGAAATAATTTCCTGATTGGCGCTCGCTAGCCACTCAGCTGTTGGATTAAAAAAGCTGGGAAGTTGCTCAAATGGTATGTAGGCTGTCCAATCAAATTGGCGCTCCCATCCGAGAGCAGGAGCGACGCCATACAAGCCTTGATGCAATTGCCGGCGTGGCGCAACCCCAGCAACCTGCAAGGCAATATTACCTTGAACATCTGCAATCGCAACGGTTTGCATCGGAGCGTAATGATGACGCAAAGCATTTTTGAAAGAGTCAATTGAGTCCGCCCGATTCATGAGGATTCCACCAAGCAAGGTTTGATTCTCAACATCCAAAGCAGTCCAGCGTAAGGCTAGCGCATACCGATTGGTATCAATCACCTTTTTGGCACGGACATGGCTATCGGAAATAATAGGACCATGGCGACTTTGTTTGACGACAAACCGCAAGGGCGGTTTATCTTTAATCTGAATAATCTCCTCGCGCGCCAAAAAGGAGATCGGACCTTCTGGGCCAATATATTGATTGGGATTGGTGGGATCAATTTTTTCCAGATAGAGATCTTGGACATCAGGTCCGGTATTGGTAAATCCCCAGGCAATTTTGTCGGTCCTTCCCAAAACAATCGCTGGAACACCTGGTAAGGTTGCCCCTATTACATTGAGTCCGGGAGCTTCGAGGTGCGCAAAGTACCAGGTCGATGGGGCGCTTAGACCCAAATGCGGATCGTTGGCGAGCAAGGGTTTGCCTGAAATCGTTTTTTTGCCAGTTAGGACCCAATTGTTAGAGCCCAAGCCCTCTTGTTGATCACTTAGCCACCCTACAGTATCAGCATGTTTAAGTAAGTAAGGCTCTCTATCACGAGATGTTTGAACCTTGGACTGCGTGGGCCTAAAAACCTGATGTTCGCGATATAGCTCGGCAAAATCGATGTTGGAAACTGGATTAGTACCTGGATAGGGTGGCATCACCTGCCATATATCAGTCGTGCTGAGATATTGAGAAAGCTCTAAGCGAAATAATTCTTTTTGCCAGTTATCACCCAAATCTAACGCCATCATTAAAGACCATGCAACACTATCTGCGGCAGACCAATAACCGGGCTTGGAACCAGTCAAAAAATACTCGATCGGTAAGGCCCAACCGAGTGATCGATTACCAGCATTGACACCATCGGCATAGGCTTGAACCAATTGCTTAATTTCTGCTGGATAGCGCTCAAACTGTTTCTCAGCCGCTTGTTTAATCCCTAGGGTACGAATAAAGCGATCAAGTGAGACGGTGCGCTCACCCAAAATCTCGGAGAGTCTCCCTGAAGCCAAGCGACGACTAATCTCCAGTTGCCAAGAGCGTTCAGTCGCATGCAAAAATCCTAAGGTGTAATACGCATCACGCTGGGATTTTGCCTTAACGTGCGGCACATCGTTCTCATCAAATTGAATCTGAACTGTTTGACCCAGACCGGCACTAATGATTATTCCAGAGAGATTTGATTTAGCACTTACCCAATAACTTACAGCAAGGATGACTAGGCAGATGAATAAAAGGATTAGTGCATAGATCAAGTAACGCAGGAACTTCATGAGACTGGACTTACGTTTTAAGGTTCTCATATCAACAGCAAACGATTACAAAAAAACCCCGCCGTAGCGGGGTTGACTGGTTTTAAACCTCACTTGTAGAGAACTTGCGGTAACCACAAGCCAATTTGGGGGAATGCATATAACAAGAAGATAGCAATGATTTGAATACCCATAAATGGCAGCATCCCCATGAAGATCTGATTTAAGGTGACGTGGGGTGGTGCAACGCCTTTTAAATAGAATGCCGACATCGCAACGGGGGGCGATAGGAAAGCCGTTTGTAGGTTCAGGGCAACTAAGAGACCAAAGAACAGCGGATTGATTCCAAAGTCATCGAGTAAGGGTACAAAGATCGGCATAAAAATCACAATGATCTCGGTCCATTCCAAAGGCCAGCCCAATAAGAAAATAATGACTTGAGACAGAATCAAGAACTGCAGCGGGCTAAGACCTAAAGATAGAACCCATTTTTCAACTAAGTCTTGACCGCCAAGCAACGCAAAGGCTGCCGAGAAAATTGAGGAACCCACAAAGAGCCAGCACACCATCGCACCCGTCTTCGCCGTTAGGAAGACCGACTCTTTAATCACCGTCATATTGAGCTGCTTGTAGGCAGCAGCCAATATAAATCCGCCAATTGCGCCGACTGCCGCTGCTTCGGTAGGTGTTGCCAAACCAAAGACGATTGAGCCCAACACAAACAAAATTAAAACCGCAAGCGGAAAGAAAGAGCTCAAGAGCATCTTGAAGATTTCAAGACGCACCCAAGTGAGGAGGGCATAGTAAATCACCAAAATGGCGCCGAGAATACCGGTCATGATCCAGAACCACATCGGTGCATCCACGGGTTTTGGTGGTTCAGCAGCCGCTGCTGGCTCTGCAGGGCCCGAGGTCTTTGCTACTGGCTTTTCATCTTCAGCGCCTGGTGGCAGAGCCAGACCAGTTCCGCCACTATCTTTTTCAGTGCCAGGAGGTTCGCTAAGGCCGGTTGAACTTGAGCTACTTGAGTAATCACTACCACTACCCGCTTCGCCCATCGGAACCACATCCATGCTAATCACTTCGACTGGCTTGGTGGCTACTTGATAAATCGAGGCAGTAAAAGCAACAAAGACGACAAGTGGAATGAGAGCAATAACTAAAGCCTTCAGCATCTCTTTACCGCTGACATTCACGTTACGCTTACCTTTAATACCAACAAATAAGGCAGGGATTACTTTTTGACTAATCTTCTCACCAAGCTCGGTATAGTTCATTGGCAGTGGTACCTTGCGCTCAGACTCAGCTAAAGGTGGCATGAGATTTCGTTTGAGTTTGGCCAAAATGATCACATAGCCAACATACAAACTGGCCAACATGATTCCTGGGAAAAATGCCCCCGCATACAACTGCACCACGGATACGCCAGCGGTAGCACCATAGACAATTAATAGGACTGATGGCGGAATCAAAATGCCGAGGCAGCCACCAGCTGTAATACATCCTGCTGAGACACGGGTGTCATACCCAGCTTTCAACATCGCAGGCAATGCTAAAAGACCCATTAAGGTCACCACGGCGCCCACAATACCGGTTGCTGTTGCAAATACGGCGCAGGTAAAAATGGTTGCAACTGCTAGAGAGCCCGGTAAACGAACTAATGCGAGATGGAGTGATCGAAATAACTTTTCTATTAGATTGGCGCGTTCAACCAAATAGCCCATGAACACAAAGAGTGGAATAGAAATCAGCACATCATTGGTCATGACTGCGTAGGCACGCTGCACCATGAGGGATAAGGTATTTTGCAGAGCTAAATCAGGATTTTGAAAGCTGTAAGCAAAAAACGTAAAGATCATGCCCATACCCATTAAGGTAAAGGCAGTAGGGAAGCCTAGCATGATGGCAACCACGACAAGGGAGAGCATTAATAAGCCAATATGCCCACTCTGAATATTGCCCCACGGCATTAAAACGATGGTCAATAAGACCACCAATGCCATGATAGAAAAACCAAATAGGAGTTCTTTACGCATAATGATTATTCCTTATCCTTGCCAACCATGGCTTTGAGGGCGTCAACGTCGACTTCCTCAACGTCTTGTTCGCGGGAAGGCCATTCACCCTCGCGGATGCAAACCACGCAACGTAAAATCTCAACGATGCCTTGCATTAAAAGAACCAATCCGGCAATCGGAATAATCGTTTTAAAGGGGTAAAGCGGAGGGCCGTCGGCCGTAATCGAAGAGTGCTCCAAAATTCGCCAAGAGTCAGCGGCATAACCATAACCAGCGTAGGCAAGCGCAATCACTCCGGGAATGAAGAAAACAATGTAAAGAATGAGATCAAAAATCGCTTGGGTACGGGGCTTTAAAAAGCCATACAAAATGTCGCCACGAACATGACCATTTTTTGCCAAGGTGTATGCACCTGCCATCATGAACATGGTGCCGTACATCATGATTTGAGCATCAAAAGCCCATGCATGCGGACTATTAAGTACATATCGAGAAAACACCTCAAAACCGATGAGGGCAGTAAGCCCAACCACCAACCAAGAGAAACAATGGCCGATAAATGTAGAAACTTTATCAACGGTTAAAAAAAGGTTTTGCATGGCTACACCTACGATTTAGATATAAGAAATGGGATGGTTATTTGTTAACCATCCCATTGAGTTACAGCAAACCGGTATTCTAACAAAACCGGCTAAGTTGTTGCTATCTTAAGCCTTCTTTGCAGGAGCTGCTGGCTGGCCAAAGTAGTGGTCATAGGCCATGCGGCGCTGAACGTTGGTGTCCAGATCCCACTTCACGGCACGCTTAGCGAACGCCTTCTGTGAGTCAACAATCTTCTTAAAGAGTGGGTTCTCTGCAGCTTTCTTGGCTACCACCTCGTCAAACACCTTCAACTGAGCACGCAACACTGAGTCAGGGGTCTTGAAGAATCTGACACCTTGCTTAGCTTGCATCTCCTCATAAGCAGAAGAGTAGCGATCGACAGCCTTCCAGGACATATCAGCAGAAGAGGCCTCTACGGCATAGTCAAGGATGTTGCGCAGTTTCGCAGGCATCGCGTTGTACTTGGTGCCATTAAAGAGGATCTCAAACTGCTCAGCATTCTGGTGATAGCTTTGCAACATGCAGACCTTGGATACGTCTGGGAAGCCCAACTGACGATCGGAGGAGGCATTGTTGAACTCCGCTGCATCAAGAAGACCACGATCCATCGCAGGAATAATTTCCCCACCAGGAAGCGCGTTGACTGATACACCCATGGCTGTGAACATGTCAATCGAAATACCGACGGTACGGTACTTGAGACCTTTCATGTCCTCAATTTTGGTAACAGGCTTCTTGAACCAGCCTAGAGGCTGGGTAGGCATTGGGCCGTATACATAGGATTTGACGTTGGCGCCAACTACTTTATAGAGCTCATCGAGTAGCTCTTTGCCGCCGCCGTATTTGTGCCATGAAAGGAGCATGTTGGCATCCATACCGAAGGATGGGCCTGATCCCCATAGGGCAAGCGCAGGATTCTTTCCGTAGTGATAAACAACCACACCATGACCGCCGTCCAAGGTGCCTTTAGAAACAGCATCCAATAGACCAAAAGCAGGAACCACTGCACCAGCAGGCAGAACTTCAATTCTGAGTTCGCCACCGGTCATGTCGTTCACTTTCTTTGCGAAGTCGAGTGCGTACTCGTGGAAGATATCCTTCGCTGGCCATGTGGACTGGAAGCGCAATGTTTGTGGCGCTGCCTGACCTTTAGAAATCATTGGGAAGCTAAGAGCAGCTGCTCCGGCGCTACCGACTGCTGCACCTTTCAAAAATTTACGACGTGGTGCTTGTTTTTTGGTTTCGGACATTCATATCTCCTGGTTAATATCAATTTAATACTGCGTGTAAAGCAGAAGGAAATTGTAGGATTATTGGAGGAAATGAGATATGGGGTAAACCCTTTGTTTGCATGGCTTCATGGTTATTTAAAAAGGGGTGTCTGGCTAGGTGCTTCAATGTGCTCGTGATACGATTTAACATTGTCCTCATTGTTGCAACGCGTCACCATGCGTAAAGTTTTTATTACAATGTCGGATTGCGTTTGCCCGAGTGGTGAAATCGGTAGACACAGCAGATTTAAAATCTGCCGCTCATAAAAAGGGCGTGCCGGTTCGATTCCGGCCTCGGGCACCAGTCATGGATTGCGTACGCAGCGAAATCCGATGTAGACCACCACGGTATTTTCTGGCTTGGTGGCCACATTACCCTCCATTTGTTGCTCAGGACCATACCACCACGATGCCCCACGGGTAATGCGCTCACTGTTAACTTTAGTTGACGTCCATTCCCATACATTGCCACCCATATCAAAGAGCCCATTGACTCCCGGTTTAGTGGTGCTAGCAGCGACATGACCATCGCCACGTAGCAAACTTCCCGCCGGAGCCAAGCCTTTGTAGTTCCCACAGGCTGAACTTAGACAATGGGAAGCTTTGGGGGTACTACCGTTTGGGTAGGGATAGCGTTGCCCTCGCTGAAAACCTGCCGGCGGGGATTTGCGTTGCTCTACGAATGCTGCCTCGACCCATTCTTTATCGGTGGGCAAGCGTTTTCCAAAGAATTCGCAGATCGATTGAGCCTCAAAGGCATTGAGGTGAACGGCTGGTTCATTATCTCCAGCTGCCACACCGTAAGGTGTTCGCCAAGTCCACCCAGGTTTTTTCACAAAACCTAATTCATAGGAGGTGCCACCCCCAGCCTTCTCTGCCGCACTTTGAAATCCAGTCGCAGCGGCATACCGTTTGACTTCGCCAATCGTCATCTCATATTGATCCCAGAGAACACCGTGTACCTCAAGGCTGGGAATGGTTGATTTCACTGACTGAGCTTGTAGATGAAAACTAAAGGTCAGGAATGAAAATATGCAAATTTTGCTAATTGTGAGAATATTCATACAAGTTTGTTAACCTAGATTTTGATTAACAATCATTTTTGCTGAATTTCAATTCTTTTGCACAGTGAAATTAACGAGCAACCCGGCCCATGAATAAATCCATTCTTTTTCTTGTTAGCACGTTCTTCCTAGCGCAAAGCGTTTTGGCTAATCCTGAGCCATCTAAAATTACCCGAGAGATAGCAAAAGGCGATGCGCCTATGACTGCGGAGGTGCTTGCGGTCTTTTTTACGCCTCCGACTGGGGCAGCGCGCGGGTTAATTCGTTATCTAGATGGCGCCAAGAAAAGTATTCAGGTGATGGCCTATAGTTTTACTTATCTTGAGATCGCTGATGCGCTTGCCAGGGCGGCCAAACGGGGCGTGGATGTGCAGGTGATTCAGGATGGCCCAACCGCCGCGAATAATTTTGACGTGGTCCCAGTTTTATTAAAAGGCGGCGTCTCGGTCCGGGGCAATAAAGCGCATCGTATTTTTCATCATAAGGTGATGATCATTGATAGCGATATTGTGGTGACTGGAAGTTATAACTTCACCAATAGTGCTGAGAAAAGCAACGCCGAGAATATGATTATTTTGCGCTCAACACCATTAGCGCAGCAGTATTACAAAAACTTTATTTCGCATTGGGAGCGCAGTTACCCAATTACTACGCCGCCTGAGCGCAAGACAGCCAAACCCAATTAATCAGGCTCAGTTACAAATCCTAATTTTGTTAAGCCTGCACGCCGAGACGCGGCTAGCACCTGAGCAACTGCATCGTAGCGAACAGATTTATCAGCCCGTAAGTTAATCTCAGGCTGTGGATCTTTCTTGGCCGCTTTATCTGCATATGCGGAGAAGGTGGCTAAATCGATAGGTGTGCTATTCCAAAAGATTTGGCCCTTCCCATCAATCGTTAATTGAACCGATTCAGGTTTTATCTCATTGCGAACGCTATTGGCTTTGGGCAGTTCGACCTTCACTGCTTGCTGGACCACGGGCAGGGTGATCATAAAAATAATCAGCAAAACTAACATGACATCCACCATCGGGGTCATGTTGATCTCAGCCATCAGGCCATCTTCGTGTTGATCGTTTGAGGGATTGCTAAAGGACATGATTAATCTTTCTGGGCAACGCGTGCGCCAGTCACAAAGTAGGCCAAGAGATCATTGGCAAAGCGATTGAGGTCTGCAACCACTGAGCGATTCGAGCGATTGATAGTGTTATAGCCAAGTACGGCTGGAATGGCAACCGCGAGACCAAACGCGGTCATGATCAGTGCCTCACCAATGGGACCGGCGACTTGATCAATCTGTGCACTACCAGAGCTACTAATTGCAATCAGGGCGTGATAGATCCCCCAGACCGTACCGAATAAACCGATAAATGGTGCAGTTGCACCAGTCGACGCTAAAAACGTTAATCCTTTTTGCAATTGAGCAGTTGAGGAGTCGACCCCATTTTTTAAACTACGCGCCATCCATTCGGAGTAGTTGAGCGTTTGAAAGAGTTCGCGATGACTAGCGCTTTGGTTCTGATGATGAGCCGAAGCTTCATGACTAGTCCTTGCAACCATAAAAAAGGGATTCATTGCTTGATTGCTTAAGTGACTGAGTCCCTCATCAAAAGAGCGGGCTCGCCAAAAAGAATCCAGTTCACTTTTAAGGCGTTTGATATTGCGTAAGCCCCACAAGCGACTGATCAAAATCACCCAGGTCACAATCGACATCAACAAAAGTAAAAGAGCAACAAAATGAGTGACGAAGTCCCCCTGGGTCCAAAGGTGGTGAAGGCCAAATGCATTGTTCATATTAGGGACTCTTTAGGTTGAATTTAATTAATAGGTTAGTTGAGATTTTAGTGGGACTACCGTTGATGGTGTAGGGTTTAAATCGATACCGCTTCCCAATTTCCATCGCCGCCCGATCAAGCCTTGGGTAGGAACTCGACTGTAATAATCGCGCTTCCTCCACTTCACCAGACTCGCTAATGATGAGCCTGACCACCACTTCGCCTTGTTCGCCCGCACGCTTTGAGAATGAAGGGTAATACGGATCTGCATCGGGCTGGTAGACCACCACTAATTTCCCAATATCCGTTTGGATGGGGGTGCCACTAATTCCACCACCACCGGTAGGCGGGGCAACGCTAGCATTTTGCGTACTTTCACTGGGTTTGGCGGTCGCAGTTTCTGTCGGGGCTGCAGTCTTTTGTGCTGGCGTTGGATTTGGTGCGGGAGCAAGGGATTTTTCTGGTTTTTTAGGTTCAGGTTTGGGTGTTGGTCTGGGTGCTTCAACTGCCGGCTTTGGGGCGGGGGGCGTCGCCGCCTTCGCTGGCGCCTGCGGAGCCTCTGGGGCCACGAGATTTGCCATCACCCGTTCATCATTTTGATAATCCGGTGGCTTTGGGCTTAAACCAAATTGAAAGGGAATAATTAAGGATAAATGCGCAAGAACCACCAGCGCGATGATGATGCCCTCATCCCGGGAGAAGGGGAGGCGCCATTGTCTGGAACTAGCAAGGACCATGCTCAAATCATCAATGATTGGTTGTTGATGCTGCGGTGTGACAGGGGAGTTTGCAATAAGCGCTCTGCCATCGCCTGTAATGTATCCCCATTCGCAGTGCTCAGCAAGCTTAATGACATGATCCCTGTCTCATTGGCTAGGCCATGCTGCTCAAGTTGCCGACCCAGTTGACGAACCACGGCATCGCTTGTATCCACGATGGTGATTGATGCACCAATGAGCTCCCTAATATGATTTTTCAAAAAAGGGTAATGCGTGCAACCCAGAACCAGGGTATCTGCCTGTGCCTCCACGATACCTTGCAGATGGGTTTGTAATAGAGTACGCATCGCTGGAGATTCGATTTCTCCATTTTCAATTAGTGCTACCAAGCCGGCACCCGCTTGCTTAATAAAGCGACAGTGACTTGGTAATGCGGCCAATAGTGCATTGAACTTATCGCTATTGAGGGTTGCCTCCGTAGCGAGTACACCCACAACGCCATTCTGGGATTGCATCGCCGCTGGTTTGATACCAGGCTCTACGCCAATGACGGGTATCTGCAGCTCCGCGCGAATTTGGGCAATCGCTTCTGCAGTTGCGGTGTTGCATGCCACCACAATCGCATCGCAACCATGCTCGACTAGGTAGCGGCACATGTGCAAGCTACGATTAGCAATCCAAGAGGCTGATTTTTCTCCGTAGGGCGCGTTGGCAGAATCGGCTAAATAAATGTAGTGATGCAAAGGCAATTGCTTGAGCGCCTCATCCAAAATAGATAGACCACCAACCCCAGAATCAAATACACCGATCGTTGCCAACGTTGCTTACCAGTTTGATCCGTTAAGCGACGCTCACTGGAATTTTGCCAATCTTCATTTGCCACTCTTTAGGTCCTGTCTCATGCATGGAGATTCCTTTTGAGTCAACCGCTACAGTGACTGGCATGTCGACCACATCAAACTCGTAAATCGCTTCCATGCCTAAATCTTGGAATGCAACCACCTTGGCATGAGCAATTGCTTTGGATACGAGATAGGCTGCACCGCCGACTGCCATGAGATACGCGGAGCGATGTTTCTTGATTGACTCAATTGCCACCGGGCCGCGTTCGGCCTTACCAATCATTGCAATTAAGCCAGTTTGACCCAACATCATCTCAGTAAATTTATCCATCCGGGTCGCAGTGGTTGGGCCTGCTGGACCAACTGCTTCACCACGCACTGGATCAACGGGTCCAACATAATAGATCACGCGATTTTTAAAACTCACAGGTAATGACTCGCCTTTAGCCAGCATATCGGCAATGCGTTTGTGAGCTGCATCGCGACCCGTGAGGATCTTGCCATTGAGTAATAAGGTCTGACCGGGTTTCCAACTAGCTACTTCCTCGGGTGTCAACGTATTGACATCAATGCGTTTGGATTGTTTGGTGTCTGGTTGCCATGCGACGGCAGGCCAATCGTTAAGCGACGGAATATCAAAATGAGCCGGGCCGCTACCATCAAGGTGAAAGTGGAGGTGTCGTGTGGCTGCACAGTTCGGAATCATCGCTACTGGTAATGAGGCGGCATGCGTGGGGTAGTCCATGATCTTGACATCGAGTACGGTTGCAAGACCACCAAGACCTTGAGCGCCGATCCCTAATTGGTTGACCTTTTCATAAATCTCAAGACGTAACTCGTCAATACGATTCTTAGGGCCACGCGCAATCAGCTCTTGAATATCAATCGGTACCATCAACGATTCTTTAGCAAGCAAGGCAGCTTTCTCCGGCGTGCCACCGATTCCGATTCCAAGAATACCGGGAGGGCACCACCCAGCACCCATGGTAGGGACGGTCTTCATCACCCAATCTACAATGGAGTCCGATGGATTGAGCATCACCATCTTTGCTTTATTTTCAGAGCCACCACCTTTGGCTGCGCAGATCACCTCAAGATCATTGCCTGGAACGATTTCATAATGAATGACCGCAGGCGTGTTATCGCCTGAGTTTTTGCGTTTGCCTGCTGGGTCTAGTAATACAGAGCCACGCAGGGGATTGTCGGAATTCATGTACGCACGCCGCACACCCTCATTCACCATATCCGCAACACTCATGGTGGCACCACTCCAATTGATGTTCATGCCCACTTTGAGAAAGACCACCGCAATCCCGGTGTCCTGGCAGATCGGTCGCTTACCCTCCGCGCACATTTTGCTGTTGGTCAGAATTTGGGCAATCGCATCCTTTGCTGCCGGGCCTTGTTCGAGCTCATAGGCACGTCCCATGGCTTGGATGAAATCCCGAGGATGGTAGTAGGAAATAAACTGAAAAGCGTCCGCAATGCTTTGAATCAGGTCGTCTTGGCGTATCGTAGGCATAGGAATATTCCAATAAGTGGAATGAAATAAGTATTTTAAGGGTTTGCCATAGGGCAAATCAGGACTTAATTCACTTATCGTCATATGAAACGATAGACCGATTGTTTGTTGTGTTGTCACTATAAGTTTGAAGAGAGGGTGTTATTTGTATGGAACCATTAATGCAAGAAAACCGGATTTTTAATCCGCCCGCTGATTTTGTAAAAAACGCCGCCATTTCAGGAATGGATGCTTACAAAAAGTTATGCGCAGAAGCAGAAAAAGATTACGAGGGATTTTGGGGGCGCCTAGCCAATGAGAATCTCCATTGGAAGCAAGTGTTCACGAAAGTCCTTGATGAGTCTAAGGCGCCTTTTTATAAATGGTTTGAAGATGGCACAACGAATGCCTCCTACAACTGCCTTGATCGTAATTTGCAAAATGGTAATGCCAATAAAACCGCCATCATTTTTGAGTCCGACGATGGCAAAGTAACTAACGTCACCTATCAAGAGCTGCATGATCGTGTTTGTCAATTAGCAAATGCCTTGCGCAAACGCGGTATTAAAAAGGGTGATCGCGTAATCATTTATATGCCGATGTCAGTCGAGGGTGTGATTGCCATGCAAGCCTGTGCTCGCATTGGTGCCACACACTCCGTGGTGTTTGGAGGCTTCTCCGCAAAATCCTTGCAAGAGCGCATTATTGATGCGGGTGCGGTTGCAGTAATCACCGCCGATGAGCAAATGCGCGGAGGTAAAGCGTTACCTCTGAAGACGATTGTCGATGAGGCCTTAGCGCTTGGCGGCTGCGAGAACATTAAAAACGTGATCATCTACAAGCGCACGGGCGGCAATATTCCCTTTAAGGCTGGCCTTGATTCATGGATGCACGAAGTAACTGCAAGCGAAGCAAAAACCTGTGATCCAGAATGGGTGAGCGCTGAGCATCCTTTATTCATTTTGTACACCTCAGGATCAACCGGTAAGCCAAAAGGTGTGCAGCATTCCACCGGCGGTTATCTGTTGTGGGCCATCCTCACGATGAAGTGGACCTTTGATATCAAGCCAAGCGATATCTTCTGGTGTACGGCGGATATTGGTTGGGTCACTGGACACTCCTACATTGCCTATGGACCATTGGCAGTGGGTGGTACACAAATCGTGTTTGAAGGTGTGCCAACTTTCCCGAATGCTGGTCGTTTTTGGGAGATGATTCAAAAACACAAAGCCACGATTTTCTATACGGCACCCACCGCAATTCGTTCTTTGATTAAGGCATCGAATACGGACCCAAGCGTTCATCCTAAAAATTACGATCTCAGCTCATTGCGTCTCTTGGGATCGGTGGGTGAGCCAATTAATCCCGAGGCATGGATGTGGTACTACGAGAACATCGGCGGCTCGCGTTGTCCGATTGCCGATACCTTCTGGCAAACCGAGACCGGTGGTCATATGATTAGCCCATTGCCTGGCGCAACCCCCATGGTTCCGGGTTCTTGCACCTTGCCATTGCCAGGTATTATGGCCGCGATTGTGGATGAGACTGGTAACGCTATGCCCAATGGTCAGGGTGGCATCTTGGTGGTGAAGCGTCCGTGGCCATCGATGATTCGGACAATTTGGGGTGATCCCGATCGCTTTGTGAAAGCATATTTCCCAGATGAGTTTGGTCGCAAACTTTACTTGGCAGGTGATGGTGCGATTCGGAACAAAGATACCGGCTACTTCACCATTACTGGCCGCATCGATGACGTTCTCAACGTGTCAGGCCATCGTATGGGCACCATGGAGATTGAATCGACTCTCGTTGCCAATCCGCTAGTCGCCGAAGCTGCTGTTGTAGGTCGCCCAGATGATATGACTGGCGAAGCAATTTGCGCTTTTGTGGTTCTTAAGGGTAAACGTCCCGAAGGGGAAGAGGCCAAGAAGATTGCCACCGAGTTACGCAATTGGGTGGGCAAAGAAATTGGTCCGATTGCGAAACCGAAGGATGTGCGCTTTGGTGATAACTTGCCAAAGACCCGCTCTGGAAAGATTATGCGCAGACTCTTACGCGTGATTGCGAAGGGAGAGGATATTACGCAGGATACCTCGACGCTTGAGAATCCAGCGATCTTGGAGCAATTAAAGAAGTCACTGTAAGCTTCACAAAAGCAACAGAAATCATCCGCCACTCCTCGAACCGTATAATGAACGGTTTCGGAGAGGTGGATGAGCGGTTTAAGTCGCACGCCTGGAAAGCGTGTGTAGGTTAATAGCCTACCGCGGGTTCGAATCCCGCCCTCTCCGCCAACCGGCAATGAATCGCTTTAAATTGCGATCCACCCTCTAGTTTTCAGGTCATTCAGTTAAATTATCTGTATGCAGCCTCATGTGAACAAAAATCGGTTTGGTGAAGAGATCAAAAAAATGCTGATCTTGTTCATCTATTTTTCAATCTGGTTCTGTGCGCTTGCATTTCTAAGTTTTTCGGTTGAGCGTTTGCAAGGTTTTCCTTATATGCACATTAGCTTGGCTTTAGTGAAAGCATTGTTGTGTGCCAAGTTCATGCTCATGGGTCAGATGCTGTATCCCATTGAGAGTAGGCGCGATAAGCCACTGATTGGGCAAATTCTGTCTCGTTCATTGGTTTATCTCGGTGTAGTAATTTTGTTAAGTGCACTCGAATCCGGTATAGAAGGTTGGGTTCACCACCGAGGATTTATTAGCTCATTAGCTAATTTCGGAAATGGTGACCCTATTCATATACTGGCACTCAGTTTGATCTATTGGTTAATTGTGTTGCCTTACCTCACATTTATGAGCTTGCAATCGGTTATCGGGTCGCCAGAGATGAAAAAGATTTTTTGGGACTGATTGCAAATTGATGCGATTGCCCAGTAATCGATACCTTCGTATTACCCTAACGTTTAGTGTGGTGCTGGCAATTTTGGCTAGTTCATTTTGGGTGATTGGTAGTACTTGGGCACCCACGTGGATCAAAAAGCAAATTGAAGGATATAGCCAGCAACTGGGCTATTCGGTTCAGATTCAATCTATCAGCGTCAAACCTTTTCAATTAACTGCTCGAGTGGAAGGTCTGCGCCTTCAACAAATTCAGGGCAAGCAATTATTCGCATTAGATGCCGGCCTGATTCGTCTGCACTGGAGCAAATTAATTACCGGAGAGTTAGGGATTCGTGACCTACAACTCACAAATCCATCCATTTTGCTAGAGCGCGCAGAGGGCGATGGAACCAAGTGGAACTGCATGCACCTAATTGAGACGATCAATGCGCAAAAACCACCATCGTCACCCACCAAATCAAAAGCAATCAAAGTATCAGTCGATCAATTCGGAATTCAAGGGGCGCGTCTTCAATTTCGCGATGGGCAAACCAAGTTTGCAGATGACTTGGGGCCATTTTCCCTAAATCTCAGTCAACTTAGTAATTATCGACAGGCATCGGATGAACCTTGGGTTGAAGGGCTGTATGAGCTCGATTTGGGCAAAGTTGATGTGCTGATTCCATCGCTCAATAAGATGGTGGTGTTTGACAGGGTTCAGGCATCCGGAGGAATTAGCAGTCCAGAGGCCGATCAGCTTACGGCTAAGCTAAACCTCAAACTCGATGCGGGTGTATTGGATTTCCTTTTTCATCTGGAGCCTAAACAAAATTTAATCAAGATCGATGTGGCCATCGATAACCTGTCTGTGACCCCAATCGTTACTTTGTTGCCAGCCAACAATCCTTTGCAGACCAACTCGGGTGTCATGGCTGGCAAATTGGAATATCAAACTCGCCAAGGATTATGGTCAACTGTGGGTGAGCTGAGCCTTAAGAATATTGAAATCACGGAAGGTAAGCCCAGACAGGCCTTCATGAAATGGCGCCAAGCCGATCCCAAGCAAATTGATCTTCGTAAATTAGCGAGTGGTAAAACATCACTCACGATTGATGAGATTCTGTTTGATCAACCTGACTTTAAGTACGACCTTGATGAGCAAGGGTTCTCTAACATTCGTTGGATGTTTTCCAAGCCTACCCCAAGCACAGTCACAGCGTCAGAGCCTCCAATAGGCGTGGCAGAGGCAAAGTCATCAAATTTTGAACTCGACATTAAAGCAATCAAATTGCGGAATGGCATTGTGCATTTTGCGGATTTAGCCGTGGTTCCACAGTTACAAACTGATATTCGTCAATTGAACGGCTCTTTGCTTGGTATTAGTAATGTTCCAGGCCGCTATGCTGCAATCGCTCTCGATGGATTGATTGCGGATCGCGGTAGCTTTCGCGCAAAAGGTCAGGCTGCTTTTGAAGACCCGCGACGTAACCATGACGTGTTATTTGAATTTAAGAATGTTCCCCTGAAAACTGCTAATGCGTATTTCATGAAGTACGCTGGGTATGCTATTCAAGATGGGCGTTTAGATCTTATGTTGAACTACAAGGCAAAAGACGCTGAACTGGTTGGTCAGAATCGATTTGTGATCAAAGATATCGAACTTGGGGAAGAGGTGCATAATTTTCAGGGTCGGCGCTTACCATTGCGCTTAGCCATTGCACTATTAGAAGACTCCGATAATGTGATTGATATTTCATTGGGGATCAAAGGGAATGTTGATTCTCCTGAGTTCTCAGCCACAGGCCTCGTCTGGCAAGCGATTCATACCGTCCTCACCAATATTGTTACCGCACCATTTCGGGCATTGGCATCTTTATTGGGGCTTCAAAGCGATGCGCCGATTCATGCAGTATTGGGGGAGAGCTCCTATCTGCCGGTTGATCAAGAGAAGCTCGACAAATTAGCGGGCGTTTTAGTGAAGCGCCCCCATGCCACAATTGAGTTTGTTGGGGCCTAAGATCCCAATGCCGATAAAGCAGCCTTAGCCAGGGCGCGTGCTGATCGCGCTATTTTAAGTGCAGCTGGATTTAAATTGAGTCCTCAGGAACCGCTCCCTACCCCCAGTCTCTCAGATCCTCGCATTCAATCTGGGGTGAAATCTGCGTATGGGCAACAAGTCAGCCGAATTAAGTTAGCGCAGCGTTTGATTTCACTGCCTGACAATGAGTCACGCTATCAGCAACTTCGAAATGAGCTCATTCAAAGTTATGCGATTAGCGAAACAGAGTTATTGCAGTTAGCTGGCGCACGAGCCAATCGTGCAAAAGAGCTCATGGTCGCACAACAGCCCAATTTAGCAGAACGCATTAATATAGGGTCATCGAAAGTGGTTAGTGCCGATCAAGATGGTATTCCGCTTGGCGTTTCACTAGGTAGTAAAAAATAACAACATCGAAGCATATTTATTTTTGAGTTAATTAGCCCCGTCTCATTTATTGTCGCTTGCACCATTGTGTTGGTGGCGTACTTCATTTTTGGAGTGACCGGATTTGGTTCATCGATTATTTCGGTGCCGGTACTTGTATTATTTTTTCCTCTGCAGGTTGTGGTACCGATTATGGTGATACTGGATCTATGTGCGGCCTTTTACTTAGGTACAAAGTCGTTCGATGCGACTGATAAGAAAGAGCTCACCTGGATACTGCCTTTTAGCTTCATTGGAATGGTGATTGGTATCACCTTACTGTTGAAGGCTCCGCCGGAACCTCTGCTAATAACCTTGGGCGCCTTTGCAGCATTAAATGGCTTACGAGTCTTGACGAAGAAAAAATCCGCACCCATTCGCACCATCTCGCAGTATTGGTCGATGCCCTTTGGGATAGCCGGGGGGATTTTCACAGCATTGTTTGCTACTGGCGGACCAATCTATGCATCTTATTTAGCGATGCGGTTTAACCAACCCAATACATTGCGCGCAACTATGGCCTTTGCCATTTTGATCTTTGTGTTCTTGCGTCTGATCTTTATGTTGGTGACAGGTCTGATATTGAACTGGGAGGTCTTGGGCCTCGCATTATTCCTGGTGCCCTGCATGGTGATTGGTCTTTGGATTGGGTCAAGAACCCATCGGCATTTGAGCATTCACCACATGCAATTAGCCTATGGCAGCATCCTTCTGTTTGCAGGAGCGGTGTTAATAATCAAACAGCTCTTTTAGGTGATAGACTCAAACCATGAATACAAAAAATGTTATCACTGGATTGGCTCTTGCTAGCACCTTCTTTTTATTAGCTTGCGGTTCGGTGCAGTCGGCTGCTCAAGCGGATTGCACAGCGGTGGGGCTTAAGGTTGGCACACCGGACTTCGAGACCTGTTTTAAAGCCCGCATTCGGGAGAGGGAAATGGATTACAGCAATCAGCCGCTTCCCACAAAATACTAAGTATTCATAATCGCATTACCCATCTGTTATACAAGGGATAACCCTTATTCTCATTTTCTTGAGGGACATCAATGACTTGATTATTTTTATGTCTTAAATTAAATTGTCCATATTAATTTATCATTAGTTAAATAACTCTAATCATCTATCAATGAACGATCCCAAACCGGCTAAGGAAATAAAAGCAGTAGCAGTGGCTACCGCCGATGATTTACGCATCAGAATTAAACAAAAAAGTAAATTAAAAGGGCGACAAGCGGATGATGCATCATTAGCCGAAGTTAAAAAACTCATCGGTGATGGCCCATATCGACGCGACTTACTAATTGAGAACTTGCATTTAATAAATGATGCATACCGCGCTTTGCATGATCGCCATTTGGCCGCACTTGCCAAGCTGATGAATCTGCCGATGGCGGAGGTTTATGAAGTTGCCACCTTCTATCATCACTTTGAGGTGGTACGAGGCATTGATCCGGTTGCCGATATTACGGTGCGTGTATGTGATGGATTGTCATGTGAGTTAGCTGGGGCTAAATCTTTGTTGGAGCGCTTGCCATCAATTCTGGGTAGTACTAAAACCAAGGTCATTACGGCTCCATGCGTAGGTCGGTGCGAGCAAGCGCCAGTGGCAGTGGTGCATCAATACCCCGTCTTGTTTGCCGATGCGGAAAAGGTATCAAAAGCGGTCAAAAATCGTCAATTGACCCATCCTAAGGCAAAGGATGATGCTCAATTTGAGCCTGCAGACTTTGCACAGCAGGCGGTCAGCCCAGAACAAAAAGCCAATGAGGTATCGCCTGCTTATGTAGGCTATGAGGCGTATTGCGCAAAAGGTGGTTACGCCTTAGTGAAAGAGTTTGATAGCGGTAAACGCGAGATCGAGACCATCATTAAGGCGATGGAAGATTCTGGCCTACGCGGTCTTGGGGGCGCCGGATTTCCAGCCGGTCGTAAATGGCGGATTGTGAGGGATCAACCAGCACCTAAGCTCATGGCGATCAATATTGACGAGGGCGAACCAGGAACATTTAAAGACCGTACCTATCTAGAGCGCGATCCCCACCGTTTCCTTGAGGGGATGTTGATTGCTGCGCGTGTGGTTGGGATTGATGCTTGTTACATTTATTTGCGTGACGAGTACCACGGCTGCCGCGAGTTGCTTGATGCTGAAATTAAAAAACTTCAAGCGAATGCATCTTTCAAGTTACCACTAATTGAGTTACGTCGGGGTGCGGGTGCCTATATCTGCGGTGAAGAGTCTGCCATGATTGAGAGTATTGAGGGAAAGCGCGGAGAGCCCAGAATGCGCCCTCCGTATATTGCCCAAGTTGGCTTATTTGGTCGACCCACCCTCGAGCACAACTTTGAAACCCTATATTGGGTGCGTGACATCATTACACGTGGGCCGCAGTGGTTCAGTTCCTTTGGTCGCCATGATCGCAAGGGTTTGCGTAGTTTTAGCGTTAGTGGTCGCGTGAGATATCCTGGCGTAAAACTCGCACCAGCAGGCATCACTATTCAAGAATTGATTGACGACTATTGCGGCGGCATGCAAGAAGGTCATACCTTTTATGGCTACCTGCCTGGCGGCGCTTCAGGTGGCATCTTGCCAGCTACCATGAATACCATCCCATTGGATTTTGACACCCTGCAGCCTTATGGGTGCTTTATTGGTTCTGCTGCCGTAATGATCTTCAGTGATCAAGACAAAGCGCGTGATGCCGCTATAAATATAATGCGTTTCTTTGAACATGAGAGCTGTGGTCAGTGCACTCCATGTCGAGTTGGAACCAGTAAAGCTGCACAATTGATGCAAGCGAGTACATGGGATCAGGCAACTCTGGAAGATCTTTCTACTGTAATGGTTGATGCCTCCATTTGCGGCCTTGGGCAAGCTGCCCCCAATCCAATTCGTTGTATTCGTAAATATTTCCCCCACGAAATTGCATAACTGCTTAGATAGGGAGCTTAAGGCGTGAACGCACCAGTCAATCCGCAAGAACTAGCACTTCAAACCGTTGAGTTCAAGCTCGATGGTAAGACGATCGTTGCCTATGATGGTGAGACCATCTTGAAAGCAGCTAAACGTCATGGAGTTGATATTCCCCATCTGTGCTTCAAAGACGGTTATCGTCCCGATGGCAATTGCCGTGCATGTGTAGTTGAGATCAATGGCGAACGCACTTTGGCGCCTAGTTGCTGTCGTGCCGCGACTGCTGGTATGGAAGTAAAAGCTAATAGTGAGCGCGCTCTCAAGAGTCAAAAATTAGTGCTTGAGATGTTGCTCTCCGACATGCCCGATCAGGGCTATAAATGGGTGGGTGATAGTGATGCTGAGCGTGAGCGCCAACAGCATGGGGAACTCAGTGAGTGGGCCAATCGCCTCGATGTAGTTGTTCGTCCTCAACTCAAGGCTTTACGTCGTCATCAACCCCCTGCTGATTTGTCACACCCTGCGATGGCGGTTAATTTGGA
>VGIH01000007.1 GCA_016867965.1 Betaproteobacteria bacterium
CGGTGTAATCAGACGATAAACAATGACGCTGTACAGGTGATCCTGGTGCCAAGACATTTTGTGCTATGGCCCGAGCCTTTTGTAAAAAACCCTCAGCCTGATCAAAACGACCCTGGCGTTGGGCAACTAAGGCCAAGCCATAGAAACCCTCCATTTGCTTTTCAGGAGAGGCTTGTTTACTCAAACTCTCAAATAAATTACGCAGATCAAATAATCCGCTAGTGCTCCCACTTTGTTCGATGCGAGCTCGGGCTTTAACTAAATAAAACTCGAGCGCACTCGGGACTCGATTTTGTGAGACCGTCCTTGCCCGATCTTGCATATCAGCAATTCGGTCGGTGGTTAAGGGATGAGTTCGTAAATATCCCGGCACACCGCTATCCATAATTCCGTAAGCTTTCTGTAAGCGCTGAAAAAATGCGGGTGCACCATTCACATCGTAACCACTCGCTTGCAAGATCTGATAACCAATCCGATCAGCCTCGCGCTCCGCATCCCGCGAATACGAGAGCTGATTCTGAATCGCAAGCGCTTGACCACCCGTAATTAGGCCGGCAGCAGCACCAGGGTTACTAGCCGCCGCTAGTGCACCAAGCACAATGCCCGCCAATGCAATGATGGAATTGGTGCCTTGGCGCTCTAGAGAGCGTGCTAAGTGGCGTTGCAATACATGGCCAATCTCATGGCCCATCACCGAAGCAACCTCTGAATCGGTCTCTGCAGCAATTAAGAGCCCCGTATGAAAACCAATAAATCCACCGGGTAATGCAAACGCATTAATCGATGGGTCCTTCACCGCAAACACCTCATAGTCATACGCCGCACTGCCTTGAGCATTCGCTCCGCCCAGTTGCAAGCGTTTTGCGGCTTGCATGAGACGCCGCTCCATCGAGTTAAGGTAATCGTAGATGGGCCAATCATTCGAGAAATCCCGATCCCTACGAATCTCACGCATGATCTGTTCACCAATCTTGCGCTCATCTAAGGGACTTAAAGCATCACCGCCAGGATCACCCATATCAGGCAATACCAAGGTGGGTTGCGATTGCAGGGTATTGCGGGAAGGCAAATTGGCTGAGCGTGCTTCCGGTGACTGAATCACGCGCCCAAGGTTCTCTTTTGCGGCACTGTCTTGGGTGACCGACACCCCTGGCTGTTGGGCCAAGGAGGGGATACTCAAGATCCCGCTTAAAATCAATGCAATGATTCGTTTTACTTGCTTACCCATGCCTATATGGTAAAACCTCTTGTATGAACAAACTGACGCATTTTGATTCCAGCGGCCAAGCGCATATGGTTGATGTTAGCGATAAAGCTTCTACCCACCGGGTAGCGATTGCGACTGGCTGTATCCAAATGAATCCTAACACCTATGAACTCATTGAGTCGGGCGGTCATAAAAAGGGGGATGTTCTTGGTATTGCCCGAATTGCGGGAATACAGGCGGCCAAGAAAACCGCTGATCTCATACCGCTTTGCCACCCAATTGCACTCACCCATGTGAGCATTGAGTTCCGATCCGATCAATCCAGTCACACGATTTATTGCCAAGCCAGAGCCGAGACCACCGGACCCACCGGCGTTGAAATGGAGGCACTCACCGCCACCCAAATTGCCCTACTCACTATCTACGACATGTGTAAAGCCGTAGACCGTGGCATGGTGATGAGCGATATCAAATTACTTGAAAAGAGTGGCGGTAAGTCAGGAGATTGGAAGGCGGGCTAACTGCTCGCCCCAACTAGACTGATTACTTTCCCACGCGGCACTCAGCCGGTAAGAGCTTAGCAGGCAGATTGGTTTGCTCCGATCGGCAAGACCAGCCACCCGACCAAGTCACTAAATTACTTTGTGACAGATCAATTGCTCGGGGCGAGGCTACATCTGGTTCATTGGTTGGAATCAAAATCAAGCTATTTTTACCATCAGGCGCCACCGAGGTTTGGTAATCAATTGCAATCGCCCCACTTGCCAAGATCTCAATGTCTTTCACACTTCGCGTTGGGGTAAATGAAAATGACTCTTGGGTAACCCGATCCATTGGGCTTGGCCCTTTGCTGGCATATGCCTCAGTCACTGCTAATTTAGCACTCGAGGCAAGATTTAAGCCTTCCACCACTCGTCCACGAGCAATGTAATCCTGATACTGTGGAACGGCGACGGCAACTAAGATGCCTATGATAGCCACGACGACCATGACTTCAATTAATGTGAATCCGCGCTGATTGTCAGTGACTTGATGGTTTGTATGCATAAAAAATCCCCTCCTTAATGGACCTCTATCTTCGGACAGAAATCCATCGCAGAGGGGCTTATTAGTTGTCAGTAATCCTTGATTTTAATATCAGTACTATGCAGCTTTTGAATTCTTGGCACGGAGCTTCATCAGTTCACCGAAGGCCATGACACCCACCGCACCAGCGATGCCAGCGATGGTCGCATAGGACTCCAATCCCTCGCCAAACTGCTTAATGAGAGCAGGATCCGTCACCATCATTCCGCCTGCAATCCAACCTAATAACCCTGCACCAGCGGTCACAATCAATGGGAAGCGATCAATTAAATAAAGGACGATTCGGCTACCAGCAACGATGATTGGAATGGATACGATCAAACCAAAAATCACATAACCAATTTGATGAGCAGCATTGTCAACCTGACCAGCGGCACCAGCAATCGCTAGAACATTATCTAGACTCATCACAATGTCAGCAATGATAATTGTCTTAATCGCAGCAAATAATTTGTCTGGTGCATCTAAGTTATGTTCACTTTCATCCTCTTGCACCATTAACTTATAGCCAATCCACAAGAGTAATGCACCCCCCACAAGTTTTAAGAACGGGATTTGCAACATTACGACCGCAAATGCAACCAAAATAACGCGCAGAATAATGGCACCAGCAGTTCCCCAAATAATGCCTTTTCTGCGTTGATTTGGATGTAGATTACGGCAAGCCAACGCAATCACAACAGCGTTATCTCCCCCGAGTAAAAGGTCGATGATGATGATTTGAATCACGACCGACCAGTCAATCATTGTGAAAAATTCCATGTCTTCCTCTAATAGTTATAACTATTTACCCAAACACTTTGTTTTTACATCGCTTGCCATTACAACTGAATTCACAAACTAAATCATTGCTTTTAGTAAAGCCGCCATCTCGGAAGGGTTTTTGGTTACCTTAAAGCCACACTGTTCCATTACCGCTAATTTGGCATCGGCGGTATCGGCTCCGCCAGAAATCAATGCGCCCGCATGACCCATCCGTTTTCCTGGAGGGGCAGTGACGCCAGCTATAAACCCAACAACCGGCTTTTTCATATTGGTCTTACACCAACGTGCTGCCTCAACCTCATCGGGGCCACCAATCTCGCCGATCATAATGACCGCATCTGTCTCGGGGTCTTCGTTAAACATCTTCATGATGTCGATGTGCTTTAAGCCGTTGATGGGGTCTCCGCCAATGCCAACCGCAGTTGACTGGCCAAGACCAATCGCAGATAACTGCCCCACGGCTTCATACGTCAGAGTGCCAGAACGACTGACAACCCCAATCCGACCTTTACGGTGAATATGACCGGGCATGATGCCAATCTTAATTTCGTCGGGTGTGATGAGACCAGGACAGTTAGGTCCTAATAATAAAGTTTTCTTGCCCCCCTTGGCTTCTTTTTGCAACATCTTGTTACGAACCTCAAGCATGTCGCGAACCGGAATTCCCTCGGTGATGCAAATGACTAAATCGAGATCCGCTTCAACGGCTTCCCAAATTGCAGCAGCAGCTCCTGGAGGCGGAACATAGACCACCGAAACGGTTGCTCCTGTTTCCTTGGCCGCATCTTTAACTGTTCCGAAAATTGGTATCCCGAAAATTGACTCGCCAGCTTTTTTGGGATTCACACCAGCCACAAAACAATTTTTACCGTTGGCATATTCCTGGCACTTCTCTGAATGAAACTGACCGGTCTTACCCGTAATTCCTTGCGTGATCACGCGTGTATTTTTATTAATCAAGATTGACATTGTGATTTCCTCAAATTAGATGGTCGCTTACTTACCCTTTACAGCCGCAACAACTTTCGTTGCCGCTTCGGCCATGGAATCAGCACTGATGATGGGTAACCCAGAGTCGGCCAAGATTTTCTTGCCTAACTCTTCATTGGTACCCTTCATCCGAACCACCAAAGGAACTGATAAATTGACTGCCCTACACGCTGTCACTACGCCATCGGCAATCACATCGCAACGCATGATGCCGCCAAAAATATTGACCAAAATGGCCTTCACACTCTTGTTCTTGAGCATGATCTTGAAGGCTTCGGTTACTTTCTCTGCCGTTGCGCCACCGCCCACATCCAAAAAGTTGGCGGGCTGGCCACCAAATAATTTGATGGTATCCATCGTGGCCATTGCCAGACCCGCACCATTTACTAGGCAACCAATATTGCCATCCAAGGAAATGTAAGCGAGATCAAATTTAGATGCCTCAATCTCAGCAGCATCTTCTTCGTCGACATCGCGATAGGCCACGATTTCAGGATGGCGATAAAGCGCATTTGAATCAAAGTTAAATTTCGCATCGAGAGCCTTAATCGTGCCATTACCCTCAAGAATGAGTGGATTAATTTCGACTAGAGATGCGTCCGTATCCCAGTAGGTTTTGTAAAGATTCTTCAATACCTCACGCGCCTGAGCTTGCGAACCTTCCGGAACCCCAATACCTTTACTCAGTTGATCGCACTGCGCATCGCTTAAACCAGTTAAGGGATCAACAAATACTTTGATGATTTTCTCAGGGGTCTTTGCAGCGACTTCTTCGATATCCATGCCGCCCTCACTGGAGGCCATGACCACCACTTTCTGAGTGGCGCGATCGGTCAAAATTCCCAAGTAGTACTCTTTTTTAATATCAGCGCCGTCCTCAACGAGTAAACGACGCACTTTTTGTCCTTCAGGTCCTGTCTGATGGGTCTTTAATTGCATGCCCAGAATTGCGCTGGCGTATTGCTTTACCTCATCCATGCTTTTGGCTACTTTCACGCCACCACCTTTACCGCGACCGCCCGCATGAATTTGTGCCTTTACAACCCAAACTGGTCCACCTAACTTCTTTGCTGCTTCGATGGCCTCATCAATACTAAACGCTGGAATACCATTGGGTACCGGTACATTAAATTGGCGCAGAATCTCCTTGCCTTGGTACTCATGAATTTTCATAGCAACTCCTGGAATGATTAAATTTCAAAGCCAGCGTGAAAAGCTATTTTCCTTGATGAGGCCCCTGGGTCATTGACCCAAATCAAGGCAAAAAAGGCTTAATACGCCCTTAAAAGACCCACAAGTCTAACATTTTCACTGCCCCAAATTGGCTATTTTGAGGGGGTCCGGCCGCTAATGAGTCGATTGACGAGCTCTGGATTAAATCCTTTTGAAACCAAGAATCGGTACTGCTTGGCGCGCTCCTTTTGATCGGAGGAAATTTCACCAAATTTACGTGCCCATAAGGCCTGGGCGCGCTCAAATTCAGAAGAGCTTAACTCATGACTTAGACTGGAAATCATATTCGGGTCAATTCCAGCTCTCTGTAACTCATCGGCCACGCGGCGCAAACCGTAGCGCTGACTACGCCGTCGCACAAGGGCCTGAGCATACCGTTCATCGGATAACCAACCTTTCGCCTCAAAGTCATTCAAAACTTGGGTAATTTGCTCTTCAAGGTCAGCAGGTGGATTGTCATCTGCCTGACTGGATAAACGCATCAACTTTTGCGCTAACTCGTGACGGCTGTACTCGCGTCGCGACAAAAGACGCAAAGCCCGAGCTTTGAGACTCGGGCTTTGTTTAGCAGCGTGTTCCAATCCTGGCATTAAGCGCTCGCTGATTCAATCTCCTCATCGTCTAAGGTTTCGCTAATGAGGGTGCCGCCACTCTTGACCCCAAGCTTCTGCCGAATCTTAGCTTCGATTTCCTTTGCAATCTCAGGATTCTCTTTTAAGAACTCGCGCACATTATCTTTACCCTGACCGATACGATCGCCGTTATAGCTATACCAAGCGCCTGACTTTTCAACGATCTCAGCCTCAACGCCCATATCGATAATTTCGCCTTCACGGGAAATGCCTGAGCCATACATGATGTCAAAGATCGCTTCGCGGAATGGCGGGGAAACCTTGTTCTTCACAACCTTCACGCGGGTCTCGTTACCGATCACCTCATCGCCCTTCTTAATGCTACCAATCCTGCGAATATCAAGACGCATCGAGGCATAGAACTTAAGGGCATTGCCGCCAGTCGTGGTTTCGGGGGAACCGAACATCACACCAATCTTCATACGAATTTGGTTAATGAATATCACCATCGAATTGGTACGCTTGATGGTGCCAGTTAACTTACGTAAGGCTTGGCTCATCAGGCGCGCCTGCAGACCTGGTAATGAATCACCCATATCGCCTTCAATCTCAGCCTTTGGAACCAAAGCTGCGACCGAGTCGATCACGATTAAATCAATTGAACCTGAACGCACCAACGCATCGGCAATTTCCAATGCCTGCTCACCGGTATCGGGTTGAGAGATTAGTAGATTATTGACGTCCACGCCCAACTTAGCGGCGTACTGCACATCAAGCGCATGTTCGGCATCAATAAATGCGCAGGTACCACCGAGCTTTTGCATCTCAGCCACAGCGTGCAGGGTTAATGTGGTTTTACCGGAGGACTCTGGGCCATAGATTTCAATCACGCGCCCGCGCGCTAAACCACCCACGCCAAGAGCAATATCGAGTCCCAAGGAGCCGCTCGATACCACCTGAATATCTTGATTAATTTCTGCGTCGCCAAGACGCATGATCGAGCCCTTACCAAAGTGCTTTTCAATTTGGGCCAAGGCAGCCGTTAGTGCTTTTTGTTTCTCGCCACTCATCCCTGCAAACTCTGATGAGGCTGATTTTTTCTTGTCGTCCATGGCCATCCTTTTCTAGATATCGGTTCGGTTTTACTTGCTTAATTGCTGAAATTCATACTGTACGCTTACTGTATATAAAAACAGTATTGTTTGCAAGTGGGCATTTCTGATTTATTGGTGCGATTGGCTTGATATTCATATAAGTAAGTACTTATTCACTTATAAGTAATTGATTTATATATAAATATTACTTTTCTTTGGCAAAATATAGAAATACTGGCATTGCAATGGCCCAAACCACCGCCAAATAAATCAATGCAAAAACCCGATCTTCTGAGCTTGGCCAGGAGGCGGCACCAAGGCGCACACCCGCTTCGTAGCATAGGGGTCCTGCAATCGCGCCTAATACAGCTGCTAAGCCATTTTTCCCTTGTAGCCAAGCCATCGACTCTTTTAGGGTGGTAGCAAAGATGAGCCATAGCGCCCACATCCAAACCGGTGAAATCACCGCAAATGGAAAGTCCGACTCAAACCGAATCCACCCCAGCTGAACCAAAATCGTGTCCGCAATCAGGCCATAAATAAATACTTTGAGAAGCAGTTCATGTTCGCTGCGGGCATTGCGATGTAACCAAAGATAAACCCCGATGCAAATGAGCGCAATCGTAATCGCCAAACTTAGTTGCTGATGTGCAGCGCCTAAGATGCAAGCAAACCAACCAATCTGAAATAAAACGAAATTCCAGATCTTGCGCCAAGTAGCCCTCGTAATTGCCAGATTCACAATAATTAATCTAGCGTTTATAGAAAGCTAAAGTGACTTCACCCAAATAAATTCCGAACTTACTCATTTCGGCTTTATTGAGCATGACCTTATCGTCCATCAGGTACATCCAATCATTAAATTGCACATGGTAAATTTTCCCATCCACTGGCAAAGCCAAGGTGTAGCGCCAGTTGAGCGCATTACCCGCTAATTCACCCACTGCTTCACCAATCACGTCACTGGCCGTGCCACTGTAACGGCCGGGGGCCACCTCGGTGAGCGTCCAAATCCGTTTTTGCTTGGTGCCATCGGAGTAAACAAAATCTTCGTCCAAGGTACCGACGCGCTTCCCATCTTTCATTTCCCATTTCGCTTTAATCAGAACCTTAAAGCGCTTAACGACTTCGCCACTTCGATCGGTAAAGATGCCATACGCATCAATTTCACCGTTAAAGTAAGTCGCTAAATCGAGCTTTGGCTGCTCCTTGCTATACATTTGCACGCTTGGACTGGAGCACGACATTACCCCTATCGATAGGAGAGAAAGCAAAAAAATGGTTGTTAGACGCTTGAGTCTAGTAAACATAGTGGGCACCAAATAAAAAATTAAGGATTAGGGCAGTTTGCTGCAATCAGAGCGGGTGGACAACGACTGGCAATCAGCGCCGAGCGTAACCTTGGCGCACTGGTTCGTTCATCAAGCCAGATGCCAAAAAAGGCTTTCGCAAATGCGTCGCCAGGAACATCACCAACGGGTTTGCCGTTGTGTAAAAACAAAGTACCCCGATCGGGCAAGTGAATACCAATCAAGGTGTCCCCCGAAGCAATATCAGGAAAAATTTTCTCAAGACTTTGCAACCAAATCATTCGCTGCTTTTCAGAAACGCCTAAGCGAGTCATTTCATCGATCGTGCGCTTAGTAAGATCAGCGCCCTTAAAAGATCGAATGTAATGAATTTCGAGAGCAAAGCCATTTTGACCTTTTGGATCGGCTACGTAATAGCGAGCGTCGTAGACATCAAAACCCCAAAATGTGAGTCTTCCCTGACCTTGCAGGCTAGCGCTCTCAATGTAGCGATAAACCGGTGATTTGCCGCCTGAGGCATTCGCAGACACCCAACTCGGCCCCAAAAGAGCAAGCAATAAACAAGCGATTCGAATAGAGGTCCAGTTCATGCCATTTAGCATAGAGGAGTTTTGTGACCCTTGCACAAAGCCATTTACTAAAGGCCTAAATAAAAAAACCCGCTCCGAAGAGCGGGTTTTAAGTGCTAGAGCCTCTATATTAGGTAGCGACGGTATTCACCGTATCGCCACGTAAGTCTGGATAACGAACATGGTCGATCAACTCCTGGATCTCTTTCTTAGGAGCTGGGGTTACCAAGCTCACCAAAATGAGAACCGCAAAACCGACTGGCACTCCGAAGATACCAGCCGAGATTGGCTGAATACCCCACCAGAGTTCAACTGGAGATGTCACATTAAACACGCCGCGCAACCAGGGCTGGGTCATGATCATGTAGTAACCAGTGACTGCTAAGCCGGAAACCATGCCTAGGCAAGCACCTGCTTTGGTAGCTTTCTTCCAAAAGATTCCCATTACCAAGGCGGGGAAGAAGGATGCTGCAGCAAAGGAGAACGCTGCGCCCACCAAGAACAAGATATCTGCTGGTTTTTGAGATGCTACCCAAGCTGCCGCCAGAGCCACAACGAGCAACAAGGCTTTCGAAATCGCAACGCGACGAGCTGCAGAAGCGTTAGGATCGATCATCTTGTAGTACAAGTCATGCGACAAAGCGTTAGCGATGGTCAATAGCAATCCGTCAGCAGTTGACAGCGCAGCAGCCAAACCACCCGCTGCCACCATACCGGAAATCACATAAGGTAAGCCACCAATTTCTGGGGTTGCCAACACGATGATGTCACCACCAATGGTCATCTCAGCCAATTGGAAGATACCGTCCTTATTGATATCCACTACCGACAGAAGCGCAGGATCAACTTTTGTCCATGCTGCAATCCACGCTGGTAACTTATCAAACGGCGTTCCAACTAGAACGTTAAAGACCTCGTATTTGACCAAGACTGCTAATGCAGGCGCAGTGAAATACAACAAGAAGATGAAGAACAATGACCAGGTCACAGACTCACGCGCTTGTTTTACCGACGGGGTCGTGTAAAAACGCATCAGAATGTGTGGCAAGGCAGCTGTACCCACCATCAAGCAGAAGATCAATGCTAAGAAGTTACGGCGTGATGTATCAAATGCGGTACGTGCTTTTTCGTCCCCATTGGGATCGCCCGCAAACTGCTGACCATGACGGGGCATATTTGCTAATGGGTTTGCACGATTATTCGCACCGGTTCGCTGGGCAGTCCAAGCTTTCTTCGCAGCTTCCGCATCTTTTGGAACGGCAGCTAGGGCTTTTTCAGCAGCAGCAATTTCAGGCGCAGGAGCATTCGCAGCTTTCAAATCAGCTACTTTCTTTTCAGCAGCTTCTTTATCAGCAGCTAATGCAGCTGGAACATCTTTTAACTTCTCTCCGAGCGCATCAGCACGTGCTTTGAAAATCGCACGAACTTCAAGCTCTTTCGGATCCTTGATGAGTTCTGCTTCACGAGCGGTCACTTTTTCAAGCTGTGAACCATAGATCAACTGAGGAATTGGGACACCGGTTTGCTTCACCGATAACCAAACCACTGGAATCATGTAGGCAATGATCAGAATGATGTACTGCGCAACCTGTGTCCAAGTTACCGCACGCATACCACCCAAGAATGAGCACACCAAGATACCAGCAAGACCCACGAAAACACCAATCTCGAAGTCAATACCGGCCAAACGTGTCGTAATCAAACCGACACCGTAAATCTGAGCAACCACGTAAACGAAGGAGCACAAAATAGCTGCAAAGATTCCGATAAAGCGTGGGAGATTGCCGCCGTAGCGTGCACCTAAGAAGTCTGGAATCGTGAACTGGCCAAATTTACGGAGATACGGAGCAAGGAATAGTGCCACTAAGCAATATCCACCCGTCCAACCCATAATGAAGGCTAAGCCGCCATAACCGGTGAGGTACAAAGTACCCGCCATACCGATAAACGATGCTGCCGACATCCAGTCTGAACCGGTTGCCATACCGTTATATACCGCCGGTACGCGCCGTCCTGCCACGTAGTATTCCGCAGTATCATTGGTACGACTCATCACACCAATACCGGCATAGAGTAATACGGTTGCACCCAAGAAGACGTAACCAATCATGGCACGACCCATGCCCATTTGCTCGGCTATACCAACGAGAACAATAAATGCTAAAAAGCCAAAGGTGTAAAAACCATAGATCTTATTTAGCTGCTTTTTAAAGGCTGCATTGCTTTTGCCAGATCCGCCAAAAGCACCGCCTGAATCAGGTGTCATTTCAGCCATGATTAATCCTCCTCGACTTCAGCACAACCGTATTCTTGATCGAGCTTATTCATGTAATGCGCGTAGTAAGCGATGATGAGAACATAAATCACTAATGCTCCTTGACCACCAACCCAAAAGCTAAAAGGCCAGCCAAAGAAATTAAAATTTAGATCTCGCGCGTAAAAGCCAACAACAAAGGTCACAACAAACCAAATGGCTAACAAGAAACTTGTCATCCTTAGGTTCTTCGACCAATATTCTTTTTGCGATTCTGTTAACTGCATAACAGTTTCTCCTTAGGTTATTAAAAACATCTACAACAAACTTCGTACTGCAACATCATTAGCTAAGCCGTTAAACCGGTCTCCCGTTCCAACTGTTTAGCAAATTTGGGCTCAAACCCCTTTAAGTGCTTAATGATTTTTACCGCTTCTTCAGGCTCTTGGCGATCCACATAAACCCTTGCTAATTGGTACCAACCATAAGGGCTCATAGGCTGAAGTTGGGTATTTTTCTTTAAAGCCTTCACAGCATCAGCAAAACGGCGCTGCTGAATTAGGGTTAACCCTAGTCCGTACCATGCTAAATCCAGTTTTTCATCCAGCTTTAACGCCTTACGAAAACTAAATTCGGCATCTTCGACCTGCCCCGTCTCTTCTTGTAAAAATCCGAGGTTATACCAAGTTTGGGCGTTGGCATCTGAACGCGAGACCACTTTTTTGTACATTTCAATCGCACCAAGTTTGTCGCCTTCCTGGGTCTTTAAATAGGCCAGACTTGATAACGCGTATGGATCGTTTGGAAACTCAGCGAGCATTTGGTCAAAAATTTCAATTGCCTTTTGACGAAGGCCCAGAACAATAAAGACCGAGGCATAAAAACGAAATAAATACCAACGAAGCTTTACTGACATATTTCGATCCCAATCGTAATGCAGTACTCAATCTTAGCGAGCGTGACCGCCATATAAAGTACGGCAATGATACAAAAGGCAACGAAAGGCGTTTGATGGTCCGCAATTTGCTTGGGCGAAATAAACCGTGCAATCTTGGTCCACGGTTTATTGATAATCTGAAAAATCTGATAAAAAAGGTTGGTATCGCGCTTTTGCCCAGATAAAACAAACAACAATGCCTGGCCCATTAAAGCGAGTCCGCCAATATATAAAATCAGTTGTGCAATGTTGAGAAATAAAAGCACAGAAGCCTTTTGGGAATTGAAAAAATGCCAATGGGGATTATGGTTGGGTCACAAAAATGCCCAAATCAGTGATTTCCCTAGTAATTTAAAAATACTTGGCTAAGTGCTAAGGGCTTACCCTTAATTTGTAAAGTTTAATTTACGCTCTAGGGATCCAGGCCCCCGCTTTGGCTAGGTTTTTAAGCTCAGCAAGGCTCTTTGCCTCTCTCCGAATTGAATCCCAAAGGCACAAAATAAGCTCACATGTAGCAAGTGTATCGGCGGCCGCTTGATGGCGAACGCTGCATTCAATACCAAAGAGCTGCAACCAGTCATCTAAGGCTCGTGCTTTAGGATGAATGCCTGATACTGCAGCCAACGGTTCAATATCAATCCAATCATTTGCTAGCGGTGATAGGCCAAATCGTTTGTAAGCGCGAGTAATCATGCCCTGATCAAAAGGAGCATGAAATGCGAGTAAGGGGGAGCTTCCCACCCATTGTCGAAACTCCTCCAACACTTCAACCGGTGGTTTGCCAGTTGTTTGTGCGCCGACGCCAATATGGTGAACCAAAATATTGTCTTTATCGGACGCTAAATCTTGTTTTAAGACCGCTTCAAAACTATCCCCAATCACAATCGTAGGTTTTGTGAATCCCGGTCCAACTTCAATCGCAATAGCTGCGATCGCAAGCAATCGATCACGACTAGGATCCAAACCCGTTGTTTCAACATCCAACACAACCCAACGACTGGGTTCAATTCTGGATTGGCCAATTCCAAAACGGGCTAATAGATTAGCGAACATAATCGAGTTCAAGTCGTTGCTGCAGATTACGGACCTCGGAGAGAGACTCCCGCAAAATTGTCTTATCAACAGCATTCAATTTATCAACATCGACCGCATTGGGATTGCCACCAATCGCATGGCCATCAATTTGCGCAGCAAGCCGTAAGGTCTGCAAATACTCAAACGCAGCAATCCATGCAAGACTTTCGGCCTCATCAAGATTTAATGCACGGCCAATCGCCGCTAATCGCTCACGCGTATTCACAGCACTAATACCATTCGCTAGCGAATAAATACGGGCACAGTCAACCACGATTGCGGTACCCTGTAGTTTGATATCGATGATTTGCTTACCATCGAGGTCTTTGGTTTCTAAACTACCAAACCAATTGAATGGCACTTTCCATTTCAATGAGTTTTCAACGAGTAATTTGATAAATCGTGGTGTAGCCTCAGCGCGCTTTACAACATACTCGCGCAATGGCTCCAGCAAAGACTCATTCCCTGCAAGCGCTCTAAAGTCAAAGAAGATGCTGGCATTGAGAAGATCCTCTGGATTGCCCTGCTCAATCCAGCGTGCAAAACGCTCTAGCCACTCTTGTTGACTGATGCAAAGCTCTGGGTTACTTGCCATAATGTTTCCCTTGCACAAGGGATACCCGCATGCATCAAGTGCCTGATTGACATCGTTCGCAAAAGCTAAATAGTGACTCTTCTGAGAAGCTTCACTATCCATATAAATCAACGCATTGTCTTGATCGGTAGCAATCGTTTGCTCACTACGCCCCTCAGAACCCAGTGAGATCCAGGCAAAACTCTCTAAATTTAAATGATGCCGTTTGGCAAAGAGAGTGATGAGTTGTGCGGTCAACACATCATTGAGATGACTAATGAGTGCAGTTAATTGCCTTGCCTGCACTCCCTGACCCAAAAGATTACGAGCAAATTTACGAATATTGCTCGCACAATCTTTTAAGGTGTCTACATCCTCAGCCGACCGAATCGCACTGCTAATGTTATTAAGCGATAAACGTTGCAAAGAGAATAAGTCGCGTTCAGAAATGATTCCAACCAGTTCCTTGCCCCGCAATACTGGTAAATGGCGAATGTGATGGCGCGACATCGTAAGCCCAGCAGTCTCCGCGGTATCGTCAATCGACAGAGTTTTAACGGATCGCGACATTACCTGTTCAATCGGTGTAGTTAGGGGAACTTGAGCAAGTGTCACGCGACTTAAGACATCGTAACGGGTCAAGATACCAACAATACCCCCGCCTTCGTCGACTACCAAAACCGAGCCTACCTTTTTATCATGAATCAACTGCAATGCATCTTGCAAGGAAGTATTTGGACTTACAGAGATTGGCTTTTTTAAAGGAAGATCCCGCAATGGACTCTCGAGGGACTGCTCGGTTAAGGCCTTAGATGCAAATGTATTTCTGAGTGCCGCTCTGGATTCCTCAAGCAGCTTGAGAATGCGATTGTTTAGAAAATCACCAAATGACTTCGATTGGCTTGCCAGTTCGTGCATCCGCTCCAATGGCAATGCCAAACAAAAACAATCATCGACTGCCACATACTTCACGGTTGTTGGAAGCCCGGCATAGCACGCACTGACTGCCAATATATCGCCAGGATCTAATTCAAATCCCGTTTCCTCAAAGCCAGGTATCAAACGCCGACCGGATACCCGTCCTTGCCGTATTAAATACAGGGCTTTCGGAACGCCATCGGCAGGCGAAAGAATGACCTCCTGTGGGGCAAAGTACGATTCCACCGAGTAGCGAAGAAAAAAATCAACATCTTCTTCTGCCATCTGCGAAAAAGGCAAAATGCGCATCAACTGCTGGCGCAAATTCTGAACCAGGCTGTACGAAATCGAAGGCTTTTTTAAACGATCACCAGATTCCATCATCTCGATTCCTCAATGTAAATCAGCGATAAGGGGTTATTTGATTATGATGACTATGGATTTCGATATCAATACAATGATGGTATTGCGGGTATTATTGATTGTTTTAGTCAACTTCTAGGAAACAACTATGTCGATGTCGCCGACCCTGATCAATATTGTTAGCACAACAATTTTTACCTTGGCAGTCATTCACACCTTCTCAACAAAATTTTTTGAGCATCTTGCACACAAGCAACCCAATCATGCGGGAGTATGGCATCTGTTGGGTGAGGTTGAGGCAGTCTTTGGTTTTTGGGCCATGGTTCTTGTTGCCTTCTTCTTCATGCATACCGGCAATCAGGCAACCATTCAATACTTAGAGAGTTTGAACTTTACCGAGCCTTTGTTTGTCTTTGTGATTATGGTGATTGCTGCCAGTAAACCGGTCTTGGAATTTTGCCTGTCTTCAGTGACGCACGTAGCGGCACTGATTCCAATCAAAAAATCAGTTTCTTTCTTTTGGGTCACCCTCTCCCTCGTTCCTCTCTTGGGCTCGTTTATTACTGAACCGGCAGCAATGACGGTTGCTGCTTTATTGCTGAGGGATCACTATTTTTCTAAGAAGATATCCCCAAAATTAATGTATGCCGCTTTGGGAGTTTTATTTGTCAATATTTCGATTGGCGGTACCTTAACTCCCTATGCCGCTCCTCCAATCTTGATGGTTGCCGCCAAGTGGAATTGGGATATTGTTTTTATGCTTCACGAATTTGGATGGCGATCTTCGTTGGCCGTTGTTGTGAACTCAACCATTCTTTGCCTACTGTTTTATCGTCAACTAGAGCAAATTGAGACAAATCCCACCGGCAAGGGAGTTGATCGGATTCCCTTTGGTGTCATCCTCATCCATCTCCTCTTTTTGCTAGGTGTAGTTGTCTTTGTACACCACTCAGTTATTTTCATGGGTCTTTTTCTCTTCTTTATTGGCTACACCACAGCGTATGCGCGCTATCAAAACAAACTTATTTTTAGAGAGAGTTTGATGGTGGCGTTTTTCTTGGCAGGCCTCGTGGTTCTTGGGGGGCAGCAAAAATGGTGGTTACAGCCTCTGCTAGCTAATTTAGATGCCGATACGGTCTACTACGGCGCGACTGCCCTCACCGCCATTACCGATAATGCAGCCCTCACCTATCTTGGATCATTGGTGGATGGCTTATCCGATGAGTTTAAATATGCCTTGGTAGCTGGTGCAGTTACGGGCGGGGGCTTAACCGTCATCGCAAATGCTCCTAATCCAGCTGGGTACTCCATTTTGCGACCCAGTTTTGAAGATGGCGCAATTAGTGCTCTCTACCTCTTTATTGCAGCACTACCGCCAACCCTCGTTGCGATTATCGCTTTCCGCTTTATATAAGATGCGATATCAGCTGATTGCATTTGATGCCTATGGAACCCTATTTGATGTGTATTCCATCGGCACACTTGCTGAAAAGCTATTTCCAGGTCAAGGCAAAGCGCTCTCACTGCTATGGCGCAATAAACAACTTGAATATACGCGCCTCATTTCATTAGCAGACCCCAATCCGTTTGGCAGTCAACATTACCAATCCTTTTGGGATCTGACAATTGCAGCCTTGCATTTTTCTTGTGCGCAATTAAAACTTGACCTGTGCCCGGACAATGAATCAACCCTTCTGAAGCAATACGCTCAACTTGATTCTTTTCCAGAGTCTGCTGCAGTTCTTGAAAAGATAAAAACAACGGGTATTAAAACGTGCATTCTTTCAAACGGTAATCATCAGATGTTGTCTTGGGCAAACCAGTCAAGTGGATTGGATCAATACCTTGACCGAGTGATATCGATTGAAGAGGCCCGTCAATTCAAAATTACGCCCAGTAGTTACCAATTGGTTCTGAATCATTACCCAATCCCGAAAGATCGAATCTTATTTGTGTCGTGTAATGCCTGGGACATCATTGGTGCCAATTGGTTTGGCTTTGATACCTATTGGGTCAACCGCTATCAATTGCCGTTTGAGAAAATTGGTCATCCACCTACTTACGTTGGCTCCAATCTTGATGCGCTGATACCCTGCCTTGGTTCTACTCCATCAGCATTGCAATAAATTCATAAATTAAGTAGCCCACCCCAATTGTAAGCGTGGTGTATACAAAAGTCTGAACAAAGGTTTTCCCCAGGGCACCAAGGCGTTCGAGCAAAAAGGCTAAAAATGTGGAATCAGGGTTGGGGTCATTTCGCCAATCACGATAAGCGACTCCAAACTGATAAACGTTAAAAATCAGCCAAAGCACGAGGGCGACTTGGATAGCGATGACAATATATTGCATGCCGTCATTCTAGAGCTTTTTAAGCTCTCCCCTATATCATTACAATCGCAGCAACACATAAAGGTTGATCTTGGACTTTTCCTACCTCATCGATTTATTTTTCAATCTAGATAAAAACCTTGCGCTGATTGCCAGTGAGTGGGGTACCTGGATTTATGTTCTCCTTTTTGCAATTATTTTTATTGAAACTGGCTTAGTTGTCATGCCATTCCTCCCCGGCGACTCCTTATTATTTGTTGCCGGAGCACTTACTGCAGCAGGTGATTTGAGTTTGCCAGTTCTCATGATCTTACTTACCAGTGCCGCCATTTTGGGCGATGCTGTCAATTACTCGGTTGGGCGATTTGTCGGCAATAAAGTCTTCTCGTGGGAGAACTCACGATGGTTTAATAAAAAAGCGTTTGACGAAGCGCATGCCTTTTATGAAAAATATGGACCCATCACGATCGTGATCGGTCGCTTTCTACCGTTTGTCAGAACCTTTGCCCCCTTTGTGGCCGGTGTAGCCCAAATGCGCTATCCCGTATTTGTTTTCTATAACATCATTGGGGGCATCATTTGGGTCTGTAGCTTAACGGGGCTAGGCTATTTGATTGGCGAGCATCCATGGGTAAAAAGTAATTTTTCGATCGTCGCATTAGCAATGATCATTATTCCTGGTCTACCTGCTCTATGGATTTTTTTGAAAGAACTAACCGCTCGCTTTCGAAAGCGTTAAAACCCTATGTCAAATTCAGCGCAACCCATTTGCATTATTGGTAGCGGCCTAGCAGCCTATACCCTTATTCGTGAGTATCGCAAGATCAATGCAGAGCACCCCATCACCCTAGTGACTCAGGAAGCTGGTGATTTTTATTCTAAGCCAATGTTATCCACTGCGATTGCTGGTAAAAAATCTGCCGAGCAACTCGTCACGAGCCCGGCAAACAAAATGGCTCAGCAATTCAATCTTGTTATTCATACCCATACAACAGTTAAGCAGATTGATCCGGCACATCAAAAAATTTCTGTGATGTCAAATAATGGGCAATCCTTTGATATTGAATACAGTCAATTGGTTTTAGCTCTGGGTGCTGATCAAATTCGCGTTCCGATCGATGGGGGCGCTAGTGATGCAATTTTGTCGGTCAATGATTTACATGAATATGCAGAATTTCGAAAAAGGCTCGATGGTAAGAAAAAGGTTGCCATTCTTGGTGCAGGTTTAATTGGCTGTGAGTTTGCAAATGATTTGGCAAGTGGTGGCTATCACGTAGAGCTCGTTGATCTTGCTGATCAAGCCCTCAGTCGTCTATTACCTAAACCGATTGCGCAAGCACTTAAACAGCGCTTATCGAGTCTTGGTGTCTTGTGGCATTTGGGAGTCAGTATTCAATCGGTATCTCGCGATGGCGATCAACTTCAAGTCATCTTAACGAATGGCGAAATAATCCAAGCTGATTTGGTGTTATCGGCTTTGGGGCTAGCCCCGAGAATTCAATTGGCTAAAGAAGCAGGCATTACTACCAATCGAGGAATTGTTGTCAATCGCCAGCTAAAAACTAATCTCCAGAATATTTATAGCCTAGGCGATTGCGCAGAGGTAGAGGGTCATGTGCTCCCATATGTGATGCCAATTATGCAAGCAGCGCGTACCTTGGCGACGGTTTTGGCTGGGCAAGAAGCTTCACTCGCCTATCCAGCGATGCCGGTGATGATTAAAACACCCGCACTCCCTTTAATTGTGTCCCCACCGCCGATCGGAAGTACTGGCTCGTGGTCAATTAAGCTGTTAGACGGTGGAATGGAGGGGCTCTTTCATAACGACCAATCCGAACTCATCGGCTTTGCCCTAGCAGGATCAGCAACCAGTCAGCGCGCTAATCTCACCAAACTGCTGCCACCGATTTTGGGATCTACTTAAGGGCGCCAGAACAAGGTTAGCTTTTGCGGGTCTCCCTCTTTAAGGACGATGCCTCGCTTTAGTAACTTGCCTTGATAGCTTGCCTCAACAGTGTATTGACCTGAAGGTGCATGAAGAAGCATCAAGGGGCCATCGCATACGGTCTCTAAAAGAATTTGTTGTTTGTCGTTGAGCACACGAATATCGACACCCGCAATCCAAACACCGCGCCCACTACTATCAATCTCCGACATCTCTATGAGTAATGGCCACTTTTTAGTGGCTGCAAAGATGGCACTCGATTCATCACTACCAATACCCCCCGTAATGAATGTGATATTTCCTTGCACTTTACTGGGTGGTAACTGAGCAAGACTGGGGCCAGATAGAAAACCGGCACAAACAATTAGGCATTGAATTAGGAATTGACGCATCAATCATCTCCTCACGGATCGCGGCTATTTCATATTCTTTTCTAAAGTTGGTTACGAACCCACTGAATTCCAGCACTTGCACTTGATGCTAGACGATAAGGCAATCAAGAAGTAACTAATAATCCCGATGGTAAAAAGAGTTGCGTCTTGAGAATCAAAGTACATTAACAAGCCAATAATGGTTACAGCAACAGCCAGACAACTGAGTATGGTTTTAGCGAACATGGCTCCTCCAATAATGAATGATTAAGTATAAAAGTGATTTAGGAATTCGAATAGGGCTCAACGATCCCTATGCCCTAAACATGAAATACACGGCACCTAATAAACACAACCCCGCCCAGAGGTAATCGGTCTTAAATGGCTCGCCCATATAAAAGATTGCAAATGGTATGAATACACTCAATGTAATGACCTCTTGGGCAATTTTTAATTGGCCAAGGGAGAAATACTCATAGCCAATTCGATTGGCAGGAACTTGCAAAACGTACTCAAAGAATGCGATCCCCCAGCTCACAAAAACAGCGATCCACCAGGGTTTAGCACTTAGGTCTTTTAGGTGGGCATACCAAGCAAAGGTCATGAATACATTCGACAGAATTAAAAGCCCAATGAATGAAAAGGGGCCAGTTAGGGAGCTAAATGTGGGCATTGGGCAATTCTCAACGGTTAGAAAGACTTCACTTTACTAAAAACATCTGACTTTTTGATCTAGCGCAAATTGCCCTGCCCAAATCTTGCTAGACTGAGCTCATCTCGAGGTAAATATGCGACTTATATTATTTTGCGAACAAACTGGTGCCCGTCTAGATCCAAAGCAATCGGCAACCGTCTGTGCTGCCCAGTACCGCTGTGACTCATATACAAACTGCCCTTTGATATCAAAGCCATTGGAGCTGAATCACAAAGCAAGTTCTTTGCAGCCAACTAATACTTCATCGTAAAGTAAAACTGTTTACACTCTCTATGAACGGAGAGAGCTCAAATGCGAATGGTTTTGTATCTATTGATTGCGTTAATCCCAATTGCGATGGTTTATTCACGCCTGTTGGATCACTCAAAATTACGGGATTTTTTTATTGCCATTTCGTATCTAAGCATGATGGCATGGGCATTTTTCTTTGCCCTTGTCTTAGAAATGCTACTTCGGATTCCAGTCAAATATTCAGTAGCCATTTTGGCAATCGTGATGGCTTATGCGCATTTTCGTACCATCACTTACTTACAGAAAAAACGGCGGGGGAACTAGTTAGTCCTTACCATCTTTATTTTCAAGCCTGATTTGCATTTCCTCATCTTGGGGCGTTTCAAGATTTAAGGGCATGTGTACCATCTTTTCACCATCCCATTTTTGACCACACCAGCACTCTCCAGCGTCATTGATGATGCAAACACCGGATCCACAACAACGGCTATCCGACTTTGTCATAGTTTTACCTCATTGATTTAGTCTTCAACCACTTCCCAGGTACTATCGCCCAACTTACGGACTACTTGGCAAAAAGACCAGCCCGCTGGAATACCACAACTCCACTCGCTCGGAGAGTTCTGAACTAAACGATAGGAACCCAGGCTCTGATCTTGGTATAGATAATATTTTTTTCCATAAACTGGACTAAAACTAAACTTAGCCGCATGAACCATTTCGGTTGCATCTAAGCGGGCTTGCAGCGCTTTTGCTTGGCGCATTAAAACCGCTGCCTGCTCCATGATGCGCTCGTATTCTTGATTGGCATGCGCTCTAGCAATATTGATGGCCTTGTCTTTTTCCTCGCGAATCGGAACGGGCGCAAACTTAGGTGCGCCCACTTCCATGGGGTACTCAATAGCGTTATGACGGTCTGGATCGGTATCTTCAATGCGCATAATCATTGAATTCTAGTGGTTTATCACCAAAATCACAGGGCTCAACCTAGGGTTTTTAATTACTGATAAATCTGTATAGTGAAATTGACAGTCTTACGCTCAAATAAGGATTGATTTATTTCCTTTGAATTTAAGCCCCGCAAGGGGCTTCTTTTTTGGGCCTACTTCTCGACAAAAGCCCGCTCGAAGACATAGTCGCCCAACTCTCCAGAAGATGGAGACACCTTAAAGCCCCGTTGATCCAATAACTGGCTGGTTTCTTTAAGCATCGCGGGGCTTCCACAGATCATGGCGCGATCCACCGCTGGATCGAGTGGTGGCAATCCAATATCGGTAAACAGTTTTCCAGACTCAATCGCGGTAGTTAAGCGACCAGTATGGGAATATGCTTCGCGTGTAACCGTGGGATAATAAATCAGTTGATTGCGCACCAACTCTCCCAAAAACTCATCATTGGGTAATTCGTTTGTGAGGTACTCTTGGTACGCAAGCTCACTCACCACCCGCACACCGTGAACTAAAACAATCTTTTCAAACCGTTCGTAGGTCTCTGGATCGCGAATAATGCTCAAAAACGGAGCTAATCCGGTTCCCGTACTAAATAGATACAAATGCTTTCCTGGACTTAGATCATCAATCACCAATGTGCCGACGGATTTCTCGCTCACAAGAATGGGGTCGTCCACCTGAATGTGTTGCAGTCGCGAAGTTAATGGGCCATTGGGAACTTTGATGCTAAAGAACTCGAGGTGCTCGGCATAATTTGGGCTTACCACACTGTAGGCACGAGCCAATGGCTTGCCATCCACCTCAAGACCAATCATTAGGAAATGGCCATTACGAAAACGTAATCCTCGATTTCGGGTGGTAGTAAAACTAAATAAACTTTCGTTCCAGTGTTTGACAGAGAGCACGCGCTCTGTTTGATAGGTGGCCATAACTATTCGGGTGTTCGCATATAAGAATCAATCCATCCATTGTAATGAATGGTCTTACAGCGCAGGATAGTCGGTATATCCCTTTTCATTACCGGCATAGAATGTGGCGCGTTGATAGGGGTTTAATGGAACGTTTAATTTAAACCGTTTTGGTAAATCTGGATTGGCAATAAAAACCTACCAAATGCAATGGCATCAGCCTCGCCATCGGCAAGCGCTTTCTCAGCGCTCGCTTGATCAAAGCCCCCAGCCAAAACCACCTTACCGGTAAATAAAGAACGAAATAATTGACCTGTGCGCGGTGCGTCAGCCACTAATTGATCATTACCCCCAGCAGTCGTTGCGCGCGGTTCAATCAAATGCAGATAAGAAAGATTAAACGGATTGAGTGCATTGATCAGGTGAGCAAATAAACCTTTCGGATCGGAATCAGCAATGTCGTTGAATGTACCGTGTGGTGACAAACGAATTCCCACCCGACCACTACCCCATACCGGGATGATTGCCTCGAGTATTTCCAATACCAACTTACAACGATTTGCAATTGAACCGCCATACGCATCCGTGCGCTGATTGGTACGATCTTGCAAAAACTGGTCGAGTAAATAGCCATTGACAGCATGCAGTTCAACGCCATCAAATCCGGCGGCTTTAGCCTGCTGGGCAGCATGCACATAATCAGCCTTCAGCCGCTCAATCTCTTCGAGTGTTAATGCTCTTGGGGTTTCGTACTCGGCCAAGGACCAAGATGCGGTATAGACCTTGCCTGCTGGTTGAATGGCTGAGGGAGCGACTGGCAAACCTTCCTCCGGATGAAGTGAGGAGTGAGAGATGCGTCCAACATGCCACAACTGCAAAACGATTTTGCCGCCCTGCGCATGTACTGCATCGGTCACGGTCCGCCATGCCGCCACTTGCGCATCACTATAAATACCGGGGGTTGCTGGATAGCCTTTACCCAATGGTGAGATCTGTGTTGCTTCACTAATGGTGAGGCCAGCAGAGGCACGTTGCGCATAGTACTTGGCTGCCAATGGTCCTGGCACCCCATCATCGCTCGCACGCATCCGGGTCAGCGGTGCCATCAAGATTCGGTTTTCAAGAGAGAGTAAGCCAAGCGTAACGGGGGTGAATAAATTCATTGCCAACCTTTATCAAGTTCCATGTAAAGTGAGGATTTTATAGGTTATCCATATAATTTTCTGATGAACACTACAGCGAAATTTCAGGCGGGGGACCAATTAATTAATCTCAAGTCAGGTGGACTCTATCGTGTGATTGGCCTAGGTAAGATTGAAGCCAATCTTGATGACGTATATATCTATGAGGCGATGCGTAACCAAACCTTATGGGTCCGACCCAAAGCGGAAATGGAAGATGGCCGCTTTGTAAAGCAACTCGGATGATGATTCGATGTTTTTAGAAGAGCACGATTTACAAACGTCAACCAAGATCGATGACTTGGAAGCAAAATATCAAGAGATTGAAGTATTCACTCGCGCTCTATTTGACGACATGAATGATGCAGAACGAAATCGTCTTGAGACCATCAAGCATCGATTTGAAAAGCTCAAAGAAACTCTTTTCCAAAACTCGGATCATATCTTAAGTCATGCTAAACATCCCGATTTAGGATCTGCCCAAAAGGCACTGCGCGAGGCACAACTCAATATGATGTTTGATTGGGAGCAATTTGGGCTAACTGAGGACATGTTTTTTAAGTTATATCAATGCCACCGCAATCAATTGATCGGTGATGCCGATCTGAAAGCGCGAGCCACTTTAATCCAACAGATATTGGCCATTGAGATCAATCTCACCTTGCTCTTTAAAATCCGGCAAATAACTCCATGATCATTCGTAAGTTCCTACTAATCCTTTCTTGCTCACTCTTTGCTGGGCTTGTACACGCTCAAGCGACATTTGTCGTGGTCGCAGCCAATATGAAAGATGCATTTATTGAGATTCAGAATCAGTTCCAGAAAGAAAACAGGGGTGATTTAAAGGTCATCTATGGCTCCTCGGGTAACTTTTCCTCACAAATCATGAACGGTGCCCCATTTCACTTGTTTATCTCTGCAGACGAGCAATACCCTCTCGAACTATTTAAAAAAGGGAAAACGGTTAATGAGGGCACTATTTATGCCATTGGAAAATTAGCGCTGATTGCAAATAATGGTAAGAGAATTACTCTGGATAACTCCAAAGAAAAAATTGTAGATGCCGTTAAGAAGGCCAACAAGATTGCTCTGGCAAAGCCCGAACTTGCACCTTATGGCCGTGCCAGTGTTGAATATCTAAAAGCTAGCAACCTATGGGAACTGGCAAATACGAAGATTGTATATGCAGACAATATTGCGATGGTAGCGATGTTTGTAACAACGGGCTCTGCAGATATTGGCTTTACTGCTCTCTCGATTGCGAAATCACCCTCCGTTGCCAAGCAGATCTCCTCTGTTGAACTAAAAGATGGCTATCAGCCAATTAAACAACGGATGGTGCTCATTAAAAATCCTACGCCTGATGCAGTTCGTCTTTATGAGTTTATGCAATCTACTAAGGCCAAAGAGGTTTTACGCTCCTTTGGATATCAAACCCCATAACTAAAGCCCCTTAAGTATTAGGGCTACCCTAACTGGGAATTCATGATTAACTAGTGAGATGAACACTAGCAATAAAAGCAAACTCCGAATGCGATTTCCTTTGTTCTTATTTTTTCAGTTGGGCATAATCACTCTAGTGCATGCGAATACCTCTTTAGTGGATTCGGTCAAATCGAAGGTTGAAACAATTTGGGCTCAAGGAGATGTGGTCGGATATTTACCCCTATACACCTACCACATGCCCTATGCCTATCCTCCAGAGAAATTAGATCAGTACACCGATATTCCACTGGGGCTTGGAATTGGTAAAGGTTTGTATAACAATCGCGGCAATTGGGAGGGGCTCTATGCCATGGCATTTAGAGACTCTCATGGCGTTTATCAATACATGGCTGGCTACGGTTGGATTCCAACCTGGAAGTTGTCTACCAATGGAAATTGGAGGGTGGGCGCTGGAGCAACGGTATTTATGATGTCGCGGCAAGATATTTTTAATTACATCCCATTTCCTGGCTTGCTCCCAGTTGGTTCATTGGGCTATAAAAATCTCAGCCTTCAAACCTCATTTGTGCCTGGTGGTGATGGTTTTGGTAATGTCCTTTTTACATGGGCAAAATGGACATTTAAGTAAGATAGCTATAAATGCTCAGATACCTAGCCCTCTTAGCCAGCTTTATTCTCCTTGGTGGGCATAGTCTCCTCTCTTTGGCCCAGCCCGCCGGTATTGCTCAAAGTCCTGGACTGAAAGCATCTGTCAGTGTGGTTGGCATTAATCAATTTAATACCAAGCTTAATTCTGGGGGTAACTTTGGTTGGTCTCATGCTAGCGCATCACTCAGACTTCTAAACAATATTTCTCCGGTCACTACGGTTGGCGTGTCATTGCGCTATGAAACTGAGTTTTGGAACTGGAGCAATATGCAGGCCTATAACTTAGGCGGTAAAAATCCTTGGGGTACCATCCAAAGCCCTGGGGTCAGCTTTGTGTACACCCATAAATTCGATTCGGATTGGAAGCTCAACTTGATACCAACCATCGAGTCGACTGCTGAACAGGGTGCTGAGCTCGGTAACTCATTAACCTATGGTGCGATTATCAATGCATCAAAGCAGCTATCGCCCACTCTCAATCTCGGTTTAGGTAGCGGAGTCTTTCGACAAATTGATACAAACCGTATTTTTCCTTTCATTGTGATTGATTGGAAAATTACCGACCGTTGGAATCTTAATAATCCATTTCCTGGAGGGCCTGCTGGTGGTGCAGGCCTGGAATTGAGTTATGCGGTCACACCACAATTTAAGATATCAGGTGGTGCGGCTTATCGCAGTTACCGTTTTCGTCTGAGTAGCTCCAATGCCTATGCTGGCGGCGTGGGTCAAAACAAATTTGTTCCCATCTTTGCACGATTCTCCTACGCATTTGATCGAACCACTTTGCTAGATCTTTATACGATTGCAAACGTTGGTGGCAGCGTTTCAGCATTTGATCAAAGTGGTAATACCGTGCTCAGCACTAATTACAAAACAGCTCCTGCGATTGCCGTGAGTCTAGTAAAGCGCTTCTGATTCTAGGAATCCACCTCTTATTAATGCCGTATTTACTGCATTTTGTTAAAATTCTTAGTTCGGCGAATTAGCTCAGCTGGTTAGAGCGACGGAATCAACCATGGCTGAGGATGCCTGATTCTACTTAAAAAGCTTATCTAGAAACTTTTTTGTATTTTCTTGGGACTCTTTGGCAGCACTGGGATCATATTGATGTAAAAAGTTCAGTCTTACCGTGCTGGATATTGATACGTCAAAAGCATGTGTTGCGCCTATATATTTATGAACGTCATACATAGGATCATCCAGTGGAACACAAAATCCTATAAAGGCTAAAGTATCATCTCCAGCCAAATGAATCTGGGTGGGAATGGTTGGCTTTATTGGTGGCGGACTCAGAGTACATGCTGGATAAAAAGCTACTGCGCCAGCAAATGGAATTTTTTGTCCCTTTTTAACAACCTTAAAGTACTCAACATCCTCTTGTTTGGCCACCAAGGCAAGAACTCCACCGCCACCCTGACTAAAGCCAATTACCGCCATATTACCCTTATGCCAAGGCTGCTTAGAAATCCAATAGCCTGCTTGAACCATATCTCTTGCCCTATCTTCACCCCTGACGCCGGGGATGAACTGGCCAGTATGCGCACCTACCCCACGCAATGAGTAGTGATCAATGATGACCGCGTTATAGCCCCATGATTGAACTCGCATTGCCCACTCACGATGAAAGTTCTGAACACCATCAGAGCCATGCGCAATTAGAACGGTGGGGGTTGTTTTTTTCTCATCAACAGGACTTGCGCTAAGCAAAACAGGGATAGAGTTTCCATCCTGATCTTTTAACCAATGGGTTGAGCAACCACTAAGCGCCAATAAAATCGCAAGCACTATTGGGCGGGTAAATTTCATAATCATAGCCTCCAATGATTCTAAATATTAGCACCAGCCTAATGTGTCCTTTTAAAGGACGATGCTGGGATAGAGGGAAAGAAAAAACCGCCCGAAGCTGGTTTTAGTGATTCTTAGTAACCCGGGGTTGAATCGACCATGGCAGAGGATGCCTGACTCTAACACTAGACTGTCTTTTTAAACGACACATTCCACAACCTCATGGATGAGATATTCCCCAGTTTGGGCCTGGCCAGCTCTTGAAGCCTTTTACCTTATAATTCTCAGTTCGGCGAATTAGCTCAGCTGGTTAGAGCGACGGAATCATAACGATGATTTTGAGTAATGAAACAGTTTTACATCATTGAGTTAAGCATACGCTCACTGTGTTGTTCGATTCGCACCACTCAACACGGCTCTCACTAATCTAAAACACTTTCGCAGTAGCGTTCGCAGAACATCGTGTGAGATTTTGACAACGATATAGCGGTTAATCGTCGCAGAAAATTTCAAACGACAGCACACTACGCTGTATATGAAAGACCTTCGGTTTATTTTCACCACAGCCACCGAAAAAATTCCCTCATCCCTAAAACTCTTTGACGGCAAACTCACTGTCTATAAGCGTTCGCAGTCCGCACAGTGGCAATGTCGCTTTAAGCTTAGCAATGGTAAATGGCATAGTGCAAGCTGCGCAACGACTGATTTAAGTGCAGCGAAACAACAGGCTGTGGTGCTATATGAAATTATCAAACTGAAAGTGGATGCGGGTTTAGCGATTCACACGAAAACATTTGGGCAGATTGCTCGCGAAGAGATTACACGTTTAGCGCGAATTGCAACTACACGACAGAGTGAGCGCAAATACAAAGACTATTTGTTTATTTTAGAAAAGTATCTCATTCCGTTTTTTGGTAGCTACGCAGTTGCTGACATTAGTGATGAAGTGGTTGCTGAGTTTAGTGCGTGGCGTTTATCTGAGATGGGTAAAGATGCAAAAGCGATAACAAAGAAACATCACGCAATGGCATTTAATCGAATTGTGCAGATTGCACGTGAGTGTGGTTATGTATCTGCTAATAAAGTAGTTGCACAGTTAGATATTAGTGGCGCAAAGAGCGAACCACGTCCTGCGTTTAGCAATGAAGAGATGGAGCAACTGTATGCCTATATGCCGCTGTGGCAAAAGAACATAATCCACAAAGACTCTGAAGCAGCACGAATCTTATGCTCTGTATATGTCAAGTTTTTAGTCAATACGGGTGTGCGACACAGCACCGAATCGATGCCACTGCGGTGGAAACACTTACAGTGGCACTATATTGGTAGTAAGCGCTATTTGCGTGTATGGGTGAGTGGTAAAACAGGCGCACGTTATCTAATTGCGAAGCACGAAGTCATTAGCGTATTAGAAGAACTGCTTAAGTGGCAACAATTACCTTATCGCACATTAGATGAAGTGATTAAGGCTAAATTAGATAGACGCATCTTTACGCTACCCACCGGCGAGATGCCGCACCTACTCGAAAACATCTTTCGGCACTTAATGATGAAGAGTGGATTACAAAAGAATGCTGCGGGACAGAATCGAACCTTATACAGCTTACGACATACCTATGCAACGGAAGCGTTAGCAAAAGGAATTGATATTCACACATTAGCCAAACAAATGGGAACGAGTGTAGTAATGATTGAAAAGCACTACAGCAAGCTAACTGCGATGATGAGTGCGGAGCGATTGGCTTAAATTCAAACCAACTCTACTGCCTTACGCTTCATCTCATCATTCACATCAATATAAGCCTGCGTCGTTGTAATACTTCGATGTCCTGCTAAGCTCATTAGCACCCGCACACCGATGCCCTTATTCGCTAAATTTGTAATAAACGTGCGTCTGCCACTATGCGAGCTCGCTCCATCAATACCCACACGCTTATACAGATAATGAAAGAGCTGCGTTAGGGTATTAGCACTAAAGCCATTGCTATTGGCTTTTTGACTGTAAAACAGCTTTTGATTGAGATTAGTGGGCATGTATCTACGGCAATACAACTCTAACTCTTTACGCAGTCGCTCATTCACAAACACGATACGTGCGTGATTGCCCTTCGTTTGTGTAGCTGAGAGTCGTATTTCTGCTTTTATAACACCGCTGCTATCAACCACATCACCGTATGTAAGGCTCGCAACCTCACCCACCCGCATTCCACTTAAAAATGAAGTCATTATGATGGCGCGATTACGTGCTGCGTGTTTGCGAGTAGCGACGTAGTCTAATACGCGTCGCAGTTCTGTTTGCGTCAGTGTCTTTGCTTGCTTACTCATTGTGTGTTTCTCCTCTAAATCTAAGCATTACTTAAGTAATACTATGTATTCTTTGTTTGTTAATTCCTACCTCTTTTTATGTGCTGTTTGTGCTATTAATTTCTTTCCACAAAACAATGAGATAGCAGCAGTAGCATTACAGATATAACAAAATTAGTATTTCCTTATATCTGCCTATTTAGTGCAGCACATATTGACTACTTCATTTTTGTAGTCAAAAAGCCACATTCACAGCTGACTATTTTTTTAGCTTCGCTGCATAGTGTTCTGTGTCGTTAATACATAGACACGTGAAGATTGCTAAAACGTGCTTATTTGACGTTTTTGACGTATTTAAGCAGTGGTTTTGTTAGTGCAGTGCTTTATGAGTAATGAAGCAAACTGCGTTTGCTTTTGCTCAGCACTTCTTTTCTTTCTTTTTCTTTTTTATTTCTTTTGTTTGATGGATTGCTTATTTGATTACTTAAATGAGAAATAATAAAGAGATATAAAGCAATATTGATTTATATGATTACACTGGTTTTTGAGCAAAGAACGGCTATACGCATACTCTTTAAAGTATTCGTTTAGTCGTCCTTACTAATTAACTTAACCAATCTGGTTCCGTCGCATAGTCCTGTAATACAGTTTTACGTAAGACAATCGTATTAAAACTTACAACTCACTTCTGCATTGATTTGCATTGTGAGCAACTGTGCGGCACTTACTCTATTGTGTGATTTGCTATTACAGCAACAAATCACAGAGCACAGACGCATTAGCCGTCATATTCCAATCTGCGTTTTTGTCCTTTTTTATTGCAGTGACTTATCTGCCGTATTTGCCCATCTTTGCCTATTCTTCTTACTGTGTTTATTTAGGTGCTTGTCGCTTTGCCTTAATTTTTCTACGTGCTTTTTTAGTATGTCGATTTGCCTTAAATTCTGCTCGTTTTAGTTTTTTGCCTAAATTCATTACCTCATACGTTTGGCGCTTTGTAATACTGCTGCGCTTTTGACTGTGATTAGCGCAATAGTAAAAGTCCATTAATGCGTCTTTTTGTGCTTCACTTAATAGCTCGATTTTGTGCTTAAGTAAGTAAAACGCGGTCTTTTGCGCTTGTAATAGCCATATGTCCGTTTTTTCAAACTGCGCAGTGCTAATGCCATTCGCTAATAGCCACTGTGCAGTTTTTTGCTCATTTTTAAGGGTTTTAAAGTCTGCTGTATTCATACATTTATTTAGCAATACCTAATAAAAGCCTAAAATTTTCTATTTTTCTTATATAAATCAGCTACTTACAAATAGTCGTGTTAAAGCGACTTTTTGCTGCTTTTGCCTTATTTGCAGCTGCTTTTAAGTCCTATTTGCGTAGTGCTGCATATGCCTAAATCTATTAAAAATAGGCTGTTTTTAAGCTTTTATTAGGCTTTTGTAAGCTTATTTAGATGCGTATGTGGGATAGCGTCAAAAACACGCTAAAAACCACCTAAAAATTGGTAGGAATTGCGTTTTATCGAAACTACAGTGTGCGTATTACATTGATTTGGAGAAACGCAAATGAGCACACTTACTTCATTAAAACTGTCTGCCGCTAAAAAACCCGCGCATTTAAGCGCAGTGGTGATTCGGCGCAATAAATTGATTGCGAAACTGTGGGAACAAATCCAACTCGCTAAAAGTCAAATGGAAGGCACTGCATTTACGGTAAAGAAGTTTCGAAGTATTAAAGATACGGAAACGGGGCTGCGTAAAAGTGTGGAAGTGAATAAACGCATACGCGAGTGGTGGTTTAGGAATGATGCTGGTAAGGTCTGTGTCAGTATTAGCTACGGCACACAAGTGATTGAGTTAGCGAAGGGCAAACACAGTATTGAAGTAGAGAATGCGCAAGCATTGATTAAAGCATTAGAGACAGTAAAGCAAGCGGTGGAGGCGGGCGAATTGGATATGCAGATTGAGAATGCAGGTAATCATTTGCGCAGTGGCTTTCGTAAATCCTAATACGTGCGTCGTGTTAAAACGACACAGTGAATAGCGATAGGCGCATATGGCTTAAATAGTTGTATGCGCTTTTTTGAGATTACCAATAATCATTCCGTCGCTCCAACGAAACCACAGACGTCTGCACAAGTAAGGATTAGGTCATTGCAGCAGCAAAAGGACGGTGTCAATCGTGCGCTGCAAGCAGAACGTAAGCGTCAGCGCATCGCACGTGCGCAGCAGTCATTAGCACGTGCCACTGCGCCCACCACTACGATTGAACAGATTTAGACACCCTAAAAACAGGATTAGAGCCCGACGCCACAATGGTTTGAGCTATTTGACAGAGTTAGCAGCAATTACATTAATACAGCACCATAGTCAATTTACTATAGTTCAAAGTCATATGCATTAAGAAAATAGTTAATGCATCATGGTTTTATTCCTAAACTACATTATAATTTTTGATATGTTTAGAAATTTTATAAATTGTTTATGAAAAATCTTAAATTATTTTTTTTATTCTCACTTTTTATTTTTTCACAAGCAGCTTTTTCTCTTGAAGAGCCTCCAGGCACTACAGCTCAAACTGAAGAAGAGGAAATTGCCTATCTTAACCAATTAAAAAAGGATAGGGGTGAGGGAAAAATACACATGGAACCTGGTATTGAAAAAAGTTGGATTAATGCAGATGTTTATGTTCCAAATAACTTTTTCCCAAAAAAAATAACAAACTTAACTCTTGATAAAAAATATC